>JBFMAX010000006.1 GCA_040755395.1 Nitrospirota bacterium | reverse complement strand
CTGAATGCCCCGGAGCTGCTGCCTCTGGTCTACGCCGGCATCCAGTTTGTCGATGGTATGCAGAAACCTGTCAGGCCGAAGGAGGCCGCTGCCTGATTCCATTTACACACCTATTGACAAGACCTCTTCCTCATTCGTGACGCGTGTACGCGTCACGTATCCCACGTTCCCCCTTCCTTGAAAAGCTGGTTCATGATCTCGTTTTTCTTCTGGGGATCCCGCTCGTACTTGAGCGCCTTGGTGTAGTTGTCGATCGCGGTCTGCACCTTCCCGCGACAGGCGTACACTTTCGCGACGCCCAGGTACGCGCGCGCATTCTCGGGATCGGCTTTCAATGCCCGGTTGAAGGCGTCCATCGCGTCCCCCAGGTTTCCTTTTTCAAACAGCATCCAGCCGATCGCGACGCGAGGGGGCGCGAAATCCGGATTGGCCTGGACCGCCGCTTCATATTCCTTCAGCGCCAGATCTTTCCGTCCCCGGCTTTCGTACAAACCGCCCAGCGCGTAACGCACCTCCGAGTCCTGGGGATTCAGGCGAACGGCCTCCTTGTACTCCAACAGCGCCGCCTCCGTTTTGCCTTGCTCCAAGAGCGCGCAGGCGAGATTCGCATGGGCGATCGCGTCGTTCGGATTCAGGCGGATCACTTCACGATACTGGGGAATCGCCATTTCGAGCCGGCCCTGTTCTTGATAGGCCACACCCAGGTTGGTCCGGGCCGGGATGTAGGTCGGGTCCAGCTTGACGGCTTCGCGGTACTCCTTGATCGCCAATTCCGGGCGGTCCGCGCGCTCGTGAATCTGCGCGAGAAAATAGTGCGGATAGGCGGAGAGCGGATCGAGCCGCATGGCTTCCTTGTAACAATCCACCGACTGCTCGGATTTGCCCGACTGGGCGAGAAACAAACCCATGACCAAATGGACAAGGGCGTTGTCCGGATGCCGGGCCCGCAAGTCCTCCATCCAGGCTCGGATCACCTCGATGTCCTCGCTTTCCTGCAACGCTTTGGCGTGAATCTTCCAGGCCTCCGCGAACTGCCCTCTGATAAGATGCACGACGTTGAGAGCGAAGTACGGCCGCGGCTCGCGCCGGTCCGCGGGCACCGTCTGCGCCCACGCCGTCGCTTCCCGGAACGCCGCGTCCCAGTCACCCTGCAGAAGGGCGCCTTCGATCCGAACCGCGTAGTCCGACATGCTCAATGGTGCCTCTTGTCCTTCTGGTGCTTGCCCGGCGGCGCCGTCTCCGGCAGGTCGATCCCGACGAAATGGCGGTAGACCAGCTCGCCTCCGTACCAGCCCTGCACCCCGGTCAGCGCCGCGCCGATCACATTGACGATCACCGGGAGCGCGACGGAGCCGGAGGCCGGGAGATCGCCCCCGTTCCGCACCGCCAGATTCAACCCTTGGATGACCAGCAAACCGATTCCGAAGATGAGATGCGACAGGGCCGGGTGCCTGGCGGCCGCCGTCCGCTCCCTGATGATCGCCAGAAAATCGGGAAACCCGGTGGCAGCGGCGCCCAGGTGCGTCACCACCCCGAACACCAACGCCCAGTAAGCGGCGCGAAACCAGAAGGCGTCGCGGAGCAGAAGATAGAGGACATCGCACACAAGCGCCGAGGAGTACAGCCCGATGGGAAATCCCACCATCATGGCGTGAATCGGATGCCCGCGGAACTGCAGCCGGCTTTTCATGTTCCGTCACTCCGGGCGTGCTCTATCGGGTGAGCGTGTCCTCCACGTCAGGCGGTGTCGCCTGCACCAGATCGCCCAGTGTCGGGTAACGCTGGGCGAGTTTCCGCTTCATCGACCAGGCGATGGTCCGGTACGACCAGTGTCCCTTCACGCCCGATCGGAGCCTGGCGATGTACTCCGCCTCCGCGAAGTCCATCTTAAACAGACAGCGGACCCTGAAGCCGAAGGGAATCGCATAGAGCGCGGCTTCCTGGCTGGTTTTGCGCAACCGCTCGATGTCGGATTTCACGGCGTCCATGGCGTCCTGATAGTCCCGCTCGAGCCCGGCTTGGACGAGCGCGGCCGGGACGTCGTATCCGTGGACGGTCGTGAAGTTCTGCTGGACCTGCTGGCAACGCCGGTGCCGGTGCAGGTCCCGCCAGCCCCCGATGTCCATGAGGATGTCGAAGATGAACGCGTACCCGCTTCGGAACTCCTTGATCAGTTCGTCATAGGGCCCGCGCTTCCGCAGCGCGACTTCGACCGTGTCCCGCTTCTGCTTCTCGGTCCACTCGCGGACGACGGCGAGGATGTTCCGATACGGCGCCTGCGTCACGCGATAGAACAGCGTCGCGACCAGTTCGTCCAGGGGGTGATGAGGCTCAATGAGGTCCACCGACTCCTCGACCCCCTGGCCTTCCAGTCTCGTGGTCGCCTTCACCACGTCCGGATGATCGGGAAGCCCGGTCCCTTTCAGCACTTCGCGCGCGTGCCGCGCCAGGTCCGCGTACACCTCGGCCTGATACGGACTCGCCTTGGCATGCCGCGCGAGCGTCGGCGCCAGGGGCTCGGCCGGGCCGGCCGTCTGCCCCGAAAGCTCGGCCCAAAGGTCGACAGGAGGACGCTGGCAGGCTTCTTTCAGTTCTTCCCCGATCGCCCGCAGCTCCGGCAACTGGGAGGAGAGCAGCCGCGTAATCTGTTTTTCGAGCGTCCTGATGCTCACCACCTGGCCGACGTTGGTGCGGGCCGCCAGCGGCAGGAGGTAGCGTGTCACGTCGAACGCACGGGCCGCGATCGTCCGCTGGTATTGCGCCGGCGTCATGGATTCAGGGCGGGGCTCGCGCTCGGACAGAAACCGCACCAGCGGCTCATGCAGCGTGCGGTAGACGTTGGCCAGGCTGCGAAGAATGCCGTGATAGGTCCCTTCCGTTTCGGTACCGCGCACGGAGTCCGGCACGTACCACGCGCTGGAGGCGAAGTTCTGGTAACGACTGGACTTGGCTTGACCGTCCCATAGCGGTTCGTCCTCGAGTCGGATCGCCGCGAGTTCCGAGATGTGTTCGAAACAGACGATGGCGTGCCCCAGATCGGCGATCGAGGCGTGCCCGTAATCGAAATAGAACTGCTCCCAGAACTTCTCGGAGGAATGCGTATGGACCCAGCGGATGCTGTCCTCGATCGAATCCGGCGAGCGGCTGTAGCGGGCCAGCGCGTAGGCGGATTTCTCCGGCGGCATGGGCGCCACCGCGATCACGCGGCGCTGGGGACCTTCCGTCCTCATCTCCTCTCAGTTCCTATGGCGTAAATGGTCATTGACGACCGTGTCATTGGTCAACAGTCAGCGGTCAATGATTCAGACGGTGGCGACCCGTTCTTCCCAACCATTGCCCTCCGGTTACCATGCGTTCCCAAACAGCAGCCAGGCAGCCCCCAGTGCGAGCGCGGTGTTGGCCGCCGTGGCAAGAAAATAGACCGCGACGGGGCGCCACCCGACCTCGGCAAACTCCGCGAAAGACAGCTCTAACCCGATGCACACGAAGGCCGCGGTCAAAAACCAATTCCGCAGCGGGACGATCGCGTCTTTGACTTGCTCCGGCGCGAGGAGCCCGAAGGTGGCGAGCGCCGAGGCGATCACAAAGCCCAGCACGAATTTCGGAAACCTGGTCCAGATCTCGCGTGGACTGGGTCGCTGGTCCGGGCGCCGTTCGATGACGACGACCCAGTACAGCGCTAAAAAGAACGCGGCAAACCCGATGAGGGCGTTCTGGGACAGTTTGACGACCGACGCGACCTTCATCGCGGCTTCGCTGTGGATCGCCCCGGCTCCGACCACGGCGGCGGTCGTGTCGATGTTGCCGCCGATCCACGCGCCGGCTACGTCTGCAGAGAGATCCAGCGCTTTCGCCGCATAGGGCTGGAGCAGCATGAGCGGCAGCGCAAACAGGATCACCAGCGTCGCCACGTAGGCCAGGTGTTCCTTCTTCGCCAGAACCGCGCCCGCGGCGGCGATGGCGGCGGACACTCCGCAAATCGAGACGGAGGCGGCCATCAGCGCGCGCAGCTTGGCATCGAGCCGGAACCATGCGGCCAGATACCACGTCAGGAAGAAGACCGCCGTCACGACCAGCACCGCCTGAATCAGGCCCTTGGCGCCGATGCGCAAGACATCCGCAAAGTTGATCGTGGCGCCCATCAGGACAAGGCCCGTTTTCAAGAAAAACTCCGTTCCGATCACGGCGCTGACGCGGTCGCGGATGCCGGCGGTCGTGATCGCCAGATTCGCCGCGAGCCCGAGCGTCACGGCCCACAAAGGATATTCCAACAGCTCCCGGCCGAGCCACACCTTGCTCGCCTGAGCCAGCCGGTTGGCGATCACCGCCAGCACGACGACGAGGAGAAACGAAAACGCGGCGGCGATCCACTGGGTTCCCGCCGTAGTCCGATACGCAGCTCCCGAATCTTCCCTCATCATCGACGATCACCACGGAACGTGAGCGATCAGCCCTGTCCCCACCAAGGCCACCAATCCCAATCCGATGGCGACCGCGAGCCAGTCTTCGCTCATCTCTGCTTCAAGTTGAACGTGAACAGCCGGCAGCTTCAGCTTAACGGTGCGCCGCACTATAACGCCAGCGGCCTGTCGCTGCAAGGAGGCAGCGTGGCCCAGCGGTCAATCGTCAATGGGCACAGGACCATCGCTGTCGTCCATCACCGTTGGCCATTGACTCATGACCGTTGACCAAGGCCATGCAGGCGCGTTGACTTGCCTCGAACGCCGCCGCTATAGTCGCGCTGCCAGGCGATAGGCGAGAGATGAAGGAACGGGTATGATTCGAGGGATCAAGGGCGTCAAGGATATCCTCCCGGACGAGACCGCGCGCTGGCAGTTCGTCGAACAACACGCCCGCCGCATTGCGGGACTCTACGGCTATCGGGAGATCCGCATCCCGGTCTTCGAAACGACGGAACTCTTCGCCCGGAGCATCGGAGCGGCGACCGATATCGTCGAAAAAGAGATGTATACCTTTCAGGACCGCGATGGAACGTCGCTGACCCTGCGCCCTGAAGGAACCGCCGGAGCCGTCCGGGCGTACATCGAACACAACCTGGCCGCCGACCCCCTTCCCCAGAAGCTGTTTTACCTGGGGCCGATGTTCCGGCATGAGCGCCCGCAAGCCGGACGGCTCCGGCAGTTTCACCAGTTCGGCGTGGAGTTCTTCGGCACGGCGGATCCCCGCGCCGACGTCGAGGTCATCGCGTTGCTGTGGCGATTTCTTTCCGGGCTCGCTCTCCCGGATCTGACGCTGGAGATCAACAGTCTGGGACTCGCCGAGGACAGGCCGGCCTATAAGGCTCTGCTACTCGGGTTCCTCCAAGAGCGCGTATCCCGACTCTGCCCGAACTGCCGGCGGCGCATGGAGGCGAATCCCCTCCGCGTCCTCGACTGCAAGGTCCCCGAGTGCCGTGCGGCGACCGAGGACGCCCCGCGGCTGACGGATCACCTGTCACCGGAGGCTCGCCGCCACTTCGATCATGTTCTCGGAGGCTTATCGCTGATCGGCGTTCCCTATCAGCTCAACCCTCGCCTCGTCCGTGGACTCGACTACTATACCTTGACGGCCTTCGAGGTCACCTCTTCGCAGCTTGGCGCGCAAAACGCCGTCGGAGCTGGTGGTCGCTACGACGGCTTAGTAGAAGCGCTCGGCGGCCCGAAGACTCCGGCCATCGGATTCGCCGTCGGGTTGGAACGAGTGACGCTGATGTTGCCTCAAGAGAGCATGCCTTCGGTTCTGCGCCCTGTGTATATCGCCGCCTTCGGCGAACGCGGGTCCTCCGCAGGTCTCGCCCTTGTCGAGGAACTACGGGCACTCGGTGTCCCGACCGAGATCGACTACAGGGCTACCTCGCTCAAAGCTCACCTGCGACAGGCCGACCGACTGCGGTCGGTCTATTCGGTCATCCTGGGCGACGAAGAGGTCTCGAAAGACTCTCTCGTCCTTCGCAATATGGACACCAAGCAACAGGAGGATATCCCTTTGAAGGGCGCAGCACGGACGATCGCATCGCGCTATAGCCCGGCTGGAGGGCGTGGTTTTTCCGGTTGACTTTTGTGTCTAAAACTCGTAATCTTCTGTTGTTTGATTTGTTTTTGTAAGACATTGATTTTTAAAGTACTTATTTGATTATTCCCCCTGTGAATTGTCATGCAGAAAAAGAAACTCGGTATCTTGCTGTCCACGCCGCAATCGCATCCCAGCGTGGACACTGTCGCCGCCCTATCCTCTGAAGCGTTGACTCAGCAAATCGATGTGTATCTCTATCTCATTGACGAGGGTGTGAAGAATTTGCGCGATCCGCGGCTGGTCGACTTAGCTCATCGCGGCGCCAAGCTCTTCGTGTGCGCCTATGGCTGCCAACAGCACGGGGTATCAACCGAGAGGCTCGATCCCGCCATCTCCTTGTGCGGACTCGTTGTGCTGTCGAACATGATTGCTGGTTGCGACCGGTTCCTGGCATTTAACTGACCCCTGGACGTCCAGGTCTCGATGCCCTCTAGCGTTGCCGTTGTAATCCGCGCAAACCCCACAAAGACGCATCGCGCGGTCGAAGCGCTTCGTATCGCTCTGGGCTTGAGCGCCGGCGAGCATTCCGTGACCGTCTTCCTCCTCGGGCAGGCTCCTCTGCTGCTCACCCAAGACCTCGATCACGTCATCGATGCGGACATTCTTGAAAAATACCTCCCTTCGTTGCAGCAGTTGAGCGTTCCTTTTGTCATGGCTGCGGGAACCGGGTCCTCGTTCCGCATGACCCCTGGTTTTCATGTTCATGAAGAGCAGGCGGGCACCATAGCCAAGCGTATCGCGTCATCCGACCGGGCACTGGTGTTCTCCTGAGGAGAACGGTTGTGCGGAAGGTCCTCTATCTCATCAGACGATCTTCGCTCGACGACGCAGAGGTTTCGCTTCTTTGCCCCGACCAGGCAGCAAGCGACATGGACGTGACGGCGGTTCTTCTGGAAGGGACGGAGGTTTGCCCTATTCAGGCACAGCATACGCTGAAGCTGGATGTGGATGGAAAGGGGACCGGCGAAACGAGCCGTGGCGTGTCGGCGATTTCTTATGCGGACCTGATTGGGCGAGTGTTTGAATCGGACACGGTCATAGTTTTGTGAAGACTTCTCCTACTTTCTTTTAAACAGGGCGTATAAGACGAGAATCTGTAAGAGGAATGCTAGGAGTAAGGCGTGTGGAGATTGTGTATTAGTAGAAGCGATTGAAAATTCTATAAATTCAGGTGTTTGATGGAGTGGATGGAACTGGGGAAAACCTCGTGGAAAGGGTGTCTGGAATGGGCGGGGAACGGGTGGACGGGGACGGGTAGATGGCCTGGAATGCGCCGACCGTCTATGGGAACCACCGAGACATTTCCGTGTTATCCACAGGTGTGAATAAGGCTGTGTATAGGTTAGAGGTCGCTGAGATGAGTGTCCAGGCCATTTGGGATCGGGTGTTGGCTTTTGTTTCGGAAAAGGTTCCGAAGCAGGTTTTCGATACATGGTTCGCGCCGATTCGTCTGCAGGGTATCGACGACTCTGGCGCGAAGATCGCTGTGCCGAACCGGTTCTTCGCGGACTGGCTGACTCAGCATTACCGCGATCTCTTGACGGAAGGGCTGTCCCGAGCGAACGGAGGAGGGACCATGGATGTCGCGTTTGTGGTGGACAGAAAGGCGGAGGCTCGGGCGGAGGAGGGAACAGCGTCGCCCGGCAGCGGGCGATCGCAGACGGCCGCTCGGCCCAGGCGGGGGATTCAATTGAATCCCAAGTACACGTTTACCAGCTTCGTCGTCGGCGCAGGAAATCAGTTCGCCCATGCCGCCTGTATGGCCGTGGCCGAGCAGCCCGCGAAGGCGTACAACCCGCTCTTTATCTACGGAGGCGTGGGGCTCGGGAAAACCCATCTCTTGAACGCGATCGGGAATCACGTCGCGGACCACACGGACCTCCGGATCGCCTATGTGACGACGGAGCAGTTCACTAATGAGGTCATCAACTCGATCCGGTACGACAAGATGATCGACCTCCGGAAGCGATATCGGAACATCGACATGTTGATGATCGACGATATTCAGTTCCTGGCCGGGAAAGAGCGCACGCAGGAGGAGTTCTTCCACACCTTCAATGCGCTCTACGAGGCGAGGAAACAGATCGTGCTGTCGAGCGACCGGTTCCCGAAGGACATGCCGGACATCGAAGAGAGGCTCCGGTCCCGGTTCGAGTGGGGGCTGATCGCGGATCTGCAGCCGCCGGACGTGGAGACGCGGATCGCCATTCTGCGCAAGAAGTCCGAAGACGAGGGCATCGTCCTGCCGGAAGACGTCATCCACTTCCTGGCCACCACGATGAAGAACAACATCCGCGAACTGGAAGGCTCGCTGGTCCGGCTGGGCGCGTACTCGTCGCTGACGGGGCAGGCCATTACGCTGGAGATGGCGAAGAACGTCCTGCGGGACCTGATCGGCGACAAGAAGAAGATCATCGTGCTGGACGACATACAGGAAGCCGTGAGCGCCCGGTTCCACGTCAAGATCAGCGATCTCAAGTCGCGGCGACGCAGTAAGACGCTCGTGCATCCGAGACAGATCGCGATGTACCTCTGCCGGGAATTGACGGACGCTTCGTTCCCGGAGATCGGCCGCCACTTCGGCGGCAAAGACCACACGACGATCATCCACGCATGCAAGCAGATCGCCAAGGCGCGGGAGGCCGACAGCGCGCTCAACACCACATTGGAAAGTCTGAAAGAGCAGATCCTGCGGGGGTAAAGCTCGAGTCGGAGGGAGCGGGTATGAAAGTTCGGATCGGGCGTGATGAACTGCTGATCGGCTTACAGCGCGTGCAGGGGGTGGTGGAGAAGCGCAACACCATGCCCATCCTGTCCAATATTCTCCTGGAAGCCAAGCACGAAGGGACGGAGATCGTCGCCACCGACCTGGAGATCGGGATGCGGGGCCTGTACAAAGCGACCGTGCTGGAGCCCGGAGGCGTCACGCTCTCGGCGCGTAAACTCTACGAGATTATCAAGGAGTTGCCGGAAGGCGACGTCGAAATGACCTCCGCCGACAATAACTGGACGACGATCCAGGCCGGCAAGAGCCAGTTCAAGATCGTGGGACTGCCGAGCGGCGACTATCCGGCCCTGCCGGTGATCGAGCGCGAAGGGTTGACGCCGCTGGCCGGCGCGGGCTTCCTGGAGTTGATCCGCAAGACGTTGTTTGCCGCCGGAGACAACGACGCGCGTTACATCTTGAACGGCTTGCTGGTCACGCTGGCCGCGACCGACAAGAAGACCGTGCTCCGGCTGGTCGGGACGGACGGACATCGGCTGGCCGTGGCCGAGCAGGAAGTCGGCAAGCCCGGCAGCAAAGACGCGCCGAAAGAAATCAAGGCCATCATCCCCAAAAAGGCCGCCCAGGAGATACGCCGTCTGCTGGAAGAAGGCGGCGACGAAGAGCCGTTGATCGGGTTCACCAAGAATCTGATGATCTTTCGGAAGAGCGGGCTGCTCCTGACGTCACGGTTGATGGAGGGCAACTACCCCAACTATCAGCAGGTCGTCCCCAAGGAGAGCAACAGGCGCATCGCCGTGAATCGCGGCGAGTTGGAAAGCGCGCTGCGCCGGGTCTCCGTCCTGTCGCGCGACAAAGCCAACGCGGTGAGGCTGTCCTTTGCGCCGGGGAGGATGACGCTGTTTTCGAGCAATCCGGATTACGGCGAAGCGACCGAAGAGTTGGCCGCCCGCTACGAGGGCGAGCCGCTGACCACCGGATTCAACGCGCGCTATCTGCTGGATGTCTTCGGCGTGATGGACGGGGAAACCGTCACCCTCCAGATGGAGACGCCGCTCAGCCCCTGTCTGATCCAGGAGCCGGAGACGCCGGGATTCAAGTGCGTGGTGATGCCGGTTAAGATTTGAGTGCGTCAACGGTCAATGGTCAAGCGTCAACCGTTTGCGGGGCGGGTCCCGGGAACCGGCGTCCTGCGGTTGACGAATGACGATAGACCGATGACGCTTTTTTGAAGACGGGAGACGGATGGCGACGAAAGAGTCAGACGAGACCGCCGAGAAGCCGCGCCAGGGCAAGCCGGACAGTTACAGCGCCGACCAGATCAAGGTCCTGGAAGGCCTCGACGCCGTCCGCAAGCGGCCCGCGATGTATATCGGCAGCACGGGGCCCGACGGGTTGCATCACCTGGTCTATGAGGTCGTCGACAACAGCGTCGACGAGCACATGGCCGGGTTCGGCGAGACGATCGACGTCACGATCCACATCGACGGCAGCGTGACCGTCGTGGACAACGGGCGCGGCATTCCGACCGGCATGCATCCGACGCAGAAGAAGTCGGCGGCGGAAGTCGCGCTGACGATGCTCCATGCGGGGGGCAAGTTCGAACAGGGGGCCTACACCGTATCCGGCGGCCTGCACGGCGTCGGCATCTCCGTGGTCAACGCCCTCTCCGAGTGGCTGGAGCTCGAAATCTGGCAGGACAGTCAGGTCTTCGAGCAGCGCTACGAGCGCGGCAAGCCGACGGCGCCGTTGAAAGTCACCGGCAAGACGAAACGGCGCGGCACCATGGTCACCTTCAAGCCGGACCCCCAGATCTTCGAAACGACCGACTTCAGCTTCGACGTGCTGGCCCAGCGGCTGCGCGAGCTGGCCTTCCTCAACAAAGGGCTCGCGATCACGCTCAAGGACGAGCGGAAGGAGCCGGTCAAGGAGCAGACCTTCCGGTACAAGGGCGGGATCGTCTCCTTCGTCGAGCACCTCAACGAAGCCAAGACGCCGCTGCACAAGCCCATCTACATCAATGTCGAGAAGCCCGACATGATCCTGGAAGTGGCGCTCCAGTTCAACGACGGGTATGCGGAAAACCTGTTCTCGTTCGCGAACAACATCAACACCCGCGAAGGCGGCACCCACCTGGTCGGATTCAAAGCGGCGCTGACCCGCACCATCAACAACTACGCCGGCGCGCACGACCTGCTGAAAAAGGAAGTCGAATCGCTCACGGGCGACGATGTGCGCGAAGGGTTGACGGCCGTCGTCAGCGTGAAGTTGCGGAACCCGCAGTTCGAAGGCCAGACCAAGGCGAAGCTCGGCAACAGCGAGGTGAAGGGCATCGTGGAGGCGGCAGTCAACGAGGCGTTGGGGACGTATTTCGAGGAAAACCCGACGATCGCCCGCAAGATCGTCGGCAAGGCGATCGACGCGGCCCGGGCGCGCGAGGCGGCCCGCAAAGCGAAAGAGTTGATCCGCCGCAAGAGTGCGCTCGACGGAGGCTCGCTGCCCGGCAAGCTGGCTGACTGCGCGGAGAAGGACCCGGCGCAGAGCGAACTGTTCATCGTCGAGGGCGACTCGGCCGGCGGCTCGGCCAAGCAGGGACGCGACCGCAAGTTCCAGGCCATCCTGCCGCTGAAAGGCAAGATCCTCAACGTCGAGAAAGCCCGATTCGACAAGATGCTCTCGAGTGACGAGATCCGCACCTTGATCATGGCGCTGGGCACCGGCATCGGCCGCAAGCGCGAAGACGCAGAGAGCGAGAAAGGGAAGGACGACAAGGAAGCCTTCGACATCGCGAAAGCCCGATACCACAAGATCATCCTGATGACCGACGCGGACGTGGACGGCAGCCACATCCGCACCCTGCTCCTCACCTTCTTTTTCCGCCAGATGCCGGAATTGATCGAGCGCGGCTACATCTACATCGCGCAGCCGCCGCTGTTCAAGGTGAAGAAAGGCAAGACCGAACGCTATCTGAAGGACGAGGCGGCGTTGAACGAGTATCTGGCCGACCTGGCCATCGAGGATGTCGAACTATACATGGACAGCTCCCAGGCCTTTGTCACCGGCCGCCGGCTGCTGCCGATTTTGAAAAAGCTGATCGCGTTCGAAAGCCTGCTCGGCCGCTTGAACAAGAAGCACCACGAGGCGAATATTCTCCGCGCGTTCGTGGACGAACCCGGACTGGATCGCGATCTGTTGAAGAACCAGGCGGCGCTCAAGAAGGTCGTGGCGAGCGTCAAGAAGACGCTCGCGCTCGCCTATCCCAAAGCCGCGCCCACGATCGACATCGTCGAGGACGAAGAACACCAGTCCAACAAGGTCATCACCCGGATTCAGACCAACGGGATGGTGCACAGCCTGGATGTGACGCACGAACTGGTCGGCTCGGCCGACTTCCGCGAGCTGCAGAAACTCGCGCCCTCCGCGATCGGGCTCGGCCGGGCCCCGTACAAGCTCAAGGCCAAGGGAGCCGAGACGCAGCACCCCGACACGTCGCAGTTGGTTCAGGCGATCCTGGAACACGGGAAACAGGGGTTGACCATCCAACGCTACAAGGGGTTGGGCGAGATGAATCCCGAACAGCTCTGGGAGACGACCATGAACCCGGAGACGCGCACGCTGCTCCAGGTGAAGCTGGAGGACATCACCGGCGTGGACGAAATCTTCACGATTCTGATGGGCGACGAAGTCGAACCGCGGCGGAATTTCATCCAAGAGCACGCGCTCGAAGTGCGCAACTTGGATGTATAAACGTTATTCGTGAATCGTGAACCGTAGAGAAATACCGGTTTGGAATTCGCGGTTAACGTTTCACGTTTAACGGTTAACGACAAAGGAAAGACATGCCTCCCGACGAACGACTAGGCCAGATCGCGATCGAAGACGAGATGCGCTCGTCCTATCTCGATTACGCGATGAGCGTGATCGTGGGACGCGCGCTGCCGGACGTGCGCGACGGCCTCAAGCCGGTCCACCGCCGCATCCTCTACGGCATGAACGAGATGGGCCTGGCCCACAACCGGGCCTATCGCAAGTCGGCCAAGATCGTCGGCGAGATCATGGGGAACTACCATCCCCACGGGGACGCCGCGATCTACGACACGCTGGTGCGGATGGCGCAGGACTTCAACATGCGCTACCCGCTCGTGGACGGCCAGGGCAACTACGGCTCGATGGACGGCGATCCGCCCGCCGCCATGCGGTATACCGAGGCGAGGCTGACGAAGCTCGCCGAGGAAATGCTGGCCGACATCGATAAGGAGACCGTCGATTTTGTGCCCAACTACGACGAATCGAGGGTCGAGCCGGTCGTCCTGCCCGCCAAGGTGCCCAATCTGCTCGTCAACGGCGCGGGCGGCATCGCGGTCGGCTACGCGACGAACATCCCCACGCACAACCTGGCCGAAGTCATCGACGGCCTGCTGCTGCTGCTGGAGAACCCGGACGTGACGGTCGCGCAACTGATGAAGAAGATCCCCGGCCCGGACTTCCCGACGGCCGGCTTCATCTACGGCACGGAAGGCATCAAGAAGGCCTACGAGACGGGGCGGGGCCTGCTGACCCTGCGCGCGAAGGTCAACATCGAAAGCGACGAGCGGACCGACCGCGAGCGGCTGATCGTCACCGAGATTCCGTATCAGGTCAACAAGGCGAGCCTGATCGAGAAAATCGCCGAACTTGTCCAGGACAGGCGGATCGAAGGCATCGCGGACCTGCGCGACGAGTCGGATCGGGACGGCGTGCGGATCGTCATCGAGCTGAAGCGCGGCGAAATTCCGCTGGTCGTGCTGAACAACCTCTACAAGCACACCCAGCTCCAGACGACCTTCGGGGTCATCATGTTGGCCCTGGTCAACAACCGGCCCGAGGTCCTGAATCTCAAGCAGATCCTGTCCGCGTTCGTCGAGCACCGCCGCGAAGTCGTCGTGCGCCGCACGTCCTTCGAGTTGCGGAAGGCGGAAGAGCGCGCCCATGTTCTCGAGGGGCTCAAAATCGCGCTCGACAACCTCGACGCGGTGATCGCGCTGATCCGCCGCGCCCAATCGCCGGACGAGGCGAGGGGCGGTCTGATGCGGCGGTTCAACCTGACCGAGATCCAGGCCAACGCGATCCTCGACATGCGCCTGCAGCGCCTGACGCAGTTGGAGCGCAACAAGCTCGTCGAGGAGTACCGAGAAGTCCTTAAGCAGATCGAGTATCTCCGCTCCGTGCTGGGCAGCGAGGCGCTGGTGCGAAAGATCATCAAGGACGAGCTGGTCGAGATCCGGGAAGCCTACAAGGACGAGCGGCGGACGCAGATCGTCAAGGAAGAAGCGGAGATCAACATCGAAGACCTCATCGCCGAGGAGGAAGTCGTCGTCACCATTTCCCACGCCGGCTACATCAAGCGGAACCCGGTGTCGCTCTACCGGGCCCAGCGGCGCGGCGGCAAGGGCAAGATCGGCATGGGTATCAAGGAGGAGGACTTCGTCGAGACGCTGTTCACCGCCTCCACGCACGACTCTCTCCTGTTCTTCACCGACGCCGGCAAGGTGTATTGGCTCAAAGTCCACGAGATCCCGGAGGCGGGCCGGGCCGCCAAGGGCAAGGCGCTCATTAACCTGCTCGCGCTGAAGTCGGACGAGAAAGTCACCGCCACGGTGCCGGTCAAAGAATTCCGCGAGGACCGATACGTCGTCATGGCGACGAGGCAGGGCGTCATCAAAAAGACCGAGCTCTCCGCCTTCAGCAATCCGCGCCAGGGCGGCATCATCGCGCTCTCGCTCGACGAAGGCGACAAGCTCATCGGCGTGGAGATCACCGACGGCCAGCGGGAAATCCTGTTGGGCACGAAACAGGGCATTACCATCCGGTTCAAGGAGGACGACGTGCGGTCGATGGGCCGGACCGCCCACGGCGTGCGCGGCATTACCCTCGAAGAGGGCGATGAAGTCATCGGGATGGAAACCATCACCCCCGACTCCACCACGTCCATCTTGACCGTGACCGAAGGCGGTTACGGCAAGCGGACGCCGGTCACGGAATACCGCGTCCAGGGACGCGGCGGGAAGGGGATCATCAGCGTTAAGACGACGGAGCGCAACGGGCTTGCGGTCGGCTTCCTCCAAGTCCGCGACGGCGACGAAATCATGCTGATGGCGGCCAAAGGCAAGATTCTGCGCTGCCGCGTGGACGACATCCGGGAGATCGGGCGCAACACGCAGGGCGTCCGGATCATCGAGCTCGAAGGCGAGGACGACCGGGTGGTCGCGGTGGCCCGGTTGGCGGAGAGCGGCGAGCGCGAGGACGCGGCCCCGGATAACGGGAACGACGGGTGAAGCAGAGCCGTCAGCGTTCAGCAAGAGTTTTGAGTCATCTGACCCTCCTCCATTCCGGACATGGCTTTCCCTTGTCGCCGACAGGGCTGACTGCTGATAGCTGACCGCTGAAGGCTCACGAGACGCGTCTATTATCCGCCCGCCAGTGCTTACCGCAGTCGCACCATCGTACATGCTCGCGCGGATACAAAAATTAGACACCGTCGTCAAACTGGCGCTCGGCGTGTTCGTCGGGTCGTTCGCGTTGATCTGGGGCGGGATGTTCCTCAGCCGTCCGGACCGGTCTATCCCGCCGTACAGCATCGGGTCACAGGAAGGCACGGCGGTCGCCGTGCATGTCCCGCCGTGGACCAGCGACACCGAAATCGAGACGTTGATCGAGCGGTTTAGAAAGGTGGGCCGGGAGACCCGCAACTTCGGTCCGATGAAGATCCGTCCCACCACGCCCGGCGATCCCCAAGGTCGCTATCGCCGCATCAACATCTATATCTTTACCCATGACGCCTGGACGGACCCCGACATTCTCCACAAGTACCTGACCGGCGAGGATCGGGCCGTGAGCGAGGGATTCGAAAAAGCGGTGCGGGGATTCTATCGGCTCGAGGACAACGAAGAGGAGGGGCGCATCGGTCCTCTTCTGCGCGGCAAGGACACGCTCGGCACGGCGGCGTACGCGCGGGAGCTGTTCAAGGGGTCGATCACCGCAGGGGCCGAGGTTTCCCGGGGAGAGACAGCGCCTGGGCCATAACGGCCGCCAATCGAGCCCGCAACTCCGGGTCCTTCACCGCCTCGGCATGCGCCGCCGCTTCGTGTTCAAGAGCGGTTCGAGGTTCCAGGGTCGAGGGTCGAGGTTCGGGATCCGGCGTCGAACGTCGAAGCTCTTCATCTTCCGGACCGAAGTCGCCGATGCGCAGGACGATGTCGGTGACCGCTTCGCCGCCGGCTTCGGCGTTGATCCTGGCCAGCAGATCCGGCTTGAGGAACGTCAGTTGGTGGAGCCACACGGAGTCGCGGACGAGCAGATAGAGTTTCTTGAAGCGAATGTGGTCCGGTCTTGTGTGCGCCGCGATCTGCAGGCCGACGATCTCCCCCCATCGCCGGCGAAGCCGGAATTCAGCGAGCTTCGCGTCCAGGCCCAAACGGCGGGCCATGCCGCCGAGGATGGATTCGAGGGAGTCGAAGGAACCGGCCGCAGGCATGGAGGCATTCTAGCAGCGTCGCGCACGCGAGACTAGCGCGACAGGCAAGAAAGTGGTGTTCCCGGGTTCGCGCCTTTCTCGCCCGTCTCGCGCGTCGGCCGATGCTGGGACTGATGGCTGAGCGCCGCTGCGGGTGCTATAGTGGCGCGTCATGGTCAAGGACAAAGACACGAGCGAAAAGGTCGTGGTGACCAATCGGAAAGCGTTCCACGACTATTTCATCGAGGAAAAGTTCGAAGCCGGGATCGTCCTCAGGGGCACGGAAGTCAAATCGCTGCGCGAAGGGCGGGCCAATCTGCAGGACAGCTACGCCAGCGTGGACGACGGCGAGGTCTTCCTCCACCACTGCCACATCAGTCCCTACAGCCACGGCAACATCATGAACCACGACCCGCTGCGGCCCAGGAAGCTGCTCCTCCACCGCAAGGAGATCAACAAGCTGATCGGCCGGACGCAGCAGAAGGGCCTGACGCTGGTCCCCCTCCGCATCTACTTCACCCGGCGCGGCCACGCCAAAGTCGAGCTGGCGCTCGCCAAAGGCAAGAAACAGTACGACCGTCGCGAAGCCATTAAGGAACGCGCGGCCGGGCGCGAGGTGGAGCGAGCGATGAAGGGTGCGCGCCGCAAGCAGTAAGCCTTCAACGCCACGGACACCGAATCGCCCTCCGGTATTTCTTCACCATCTCTATTCATTGCCTTCCGCGATTCACACATGTGTTGAGAGAAGCCCTTGACGTGAGGAAACTAGAAATACTATAAACGTTTCCTAAGGATCATCATGCGTCCCGGCAAGGCACGGCCGCAAAGGCTCTCGAACGAACATCCCGCCGTCCAGCGGATTGTCACCGCGGCCCGTCACCACTTTTTTGCCCACGGGTTCCGCAGCGTCACCATGGATGACCTCGCAGAAGAACTCGGGATGAGCAAGAAAACGCTCTACGCCTGTTTCCCGAGCAAAACCGCTCTTCTGGAGGCCGTGCTCCTGGACAAATTCCGCAGCATCGAGACGGACTTCGAAGCAATTACATCCGAGTCCGCGTCCGATGTGCTTGGCGCGCTGCATCGACTGCTCGCGTGTGTGCAGCGCCACACGGACGAGATTCAACCGGCGTTTGTGCGCGACATGCGGCGGGAGCCGGAACTGTTCAAGCTGGTGGAGAGCCGGCGACGGGATCATATTCAGCGGCATTTCGGCAAGCTCTTCGAGGAAGGGCGCAGAACGGGGATCATCCGCAAGGACATTCCGGCCAAGGTAGTTATCGAGATTCTGCTCGGCGCCGTGCAGGCCATCATGAATCCAAAAAAGATGGTGGAACTCGGTCTCACGCCGAAGACCGCGTTTTCCGCCATCATCGCGGTGATCCTTGAGGGCATGATCGCCGAGACCGGAAGGGCAAAGAGATGACCGGCTTGGACGCGGCGCATCGAAGCCTGCTGTTTCGCGTCGGCGGCGCGCTGGCAGTGCTGTGCCTGTTGTCGAGTTGCAGCCGCTCGGATCCTGATCGAGTGCAGGGATACGTCGAAGGAGAGTTCGTGTACGTGGCTTCGCCGCTGGCGGGCGCGCTGGAATCACTGCATGTGCAGCGGGGCTCGCAGGTGAAGGCGGGCGATCCGTTGTTCGCGGTGGACAGCACGGCGGAAAAGGCCGCTCGGGACGAGGCGGAACGGAGACTGGCCCAGGCCCGCGCCAATTTGGAGGATGCGAAAAAAGGCAAGCGTCCCTCGGAAATCGAATCCATCAAAGCGCAACTCAAGCAAGCATGGGCGGCATTGACGCTTTCAGAGAGCGAGTTTGCGCGACAGCAAGAGTTGATGCGTGTCCCCGGGGCGACCGCGGAGCTGGAGTTTGATCGAGCGCGTTCCGCGAGGGACCAGAATCGCCAGCGAGTGTCGCAACTCGAGGCCGAGTTGAAAACCGCGCAGCTCGGCTCACGCAGCGATCAGATCGCAGCGGCGGAGGCCGAGGTGCGGGCACGGGAAGCGGCGTTGGCCAAGGCGGAGTGGGACCTCTCGCAAAAGCGCCAGGCGGCGCCGCAAGCGGGGCTGGTGTTCGACACCCTTTATCGCCAGGGCGAATGGGTGCCTGCGGGGCGGCCGGTGGTCGTACTCCTGCCCCCGGAGAACATCAAGGTGCGCGCGTTCGTGCCACAGGCACAGATCGGCACGATTCATCCGGGAGACACCGTGCGCGTCACCGTGGACGGCGTGCGCGAGCCGTTCATCGGGAAAGTCGGTTTCATTTCACCGAAGGCGGAATACACGCCGCCGGTCATCTACAGCCAGGAGAGCCGCGAGAAACTGGTCTTCATGGTCGAAGCGATCTTCGACCCCAAGATCGCGGTCAACCTGCATCCAGGCCAACCGGTGGATGTGCAATTCGGGTCCTGATCCATGGCTCACGGCGTCGCCGCAAATAATCTCGCGATCGACGTGCAAGGCATGACCAAGCGGTTCGGCAACCTGACAGCCGTCAACCACATCAGCCTCCAAGTCCGCACAGGCGAAATCTGCGGGTTCCTCGGCCCGAACGGCAGCGGCAAGACGACCTTCATCCGCATGCTCTGTGGACTGCTCCGGGCTGATGCGGGCGGCGGCACGTGCCTCGGCTACGATGTGATTACCGAGAGTGAAGCGATCAAACGCGAAGTCGGCTACATGACTCAGCGGTTCAGTTTCTATGAGGACTTGAGCATCGCCGAGAATCTCGACTTTGTCGCGCGTATGTATGCCGTCAAGAATCGTCGTGAAGCCGTGGGCGACAGCCTGGAGCGACTTGGGCTCGCGGGACGGCGGAAGCAACTTGCCGGCGAGCTGTCAGGCGGCTGGAAACAACGCTTGGCCTTGGCGGCGTGCCTCATTCACCGGCCGAAATTACTGCTGCTCGATGAGCCCACGGCGGGGGTCGACCCCAAAGCGCGCCGGGAATTCTGGGAGGAAATTCACCAGTTGGCCGGACAAGGGCTGACGTTCCTGATCACCACGCACTACATGGATGAAGCCGAACGCTGCCATCGGCTCGCCTACATCTCCTACGGCACATTGCTGGCCTACGGCACGGTGGCCGAGGTGATCGCGCAGGCACGCCTGACGACGTGGTCGGTCAGCGGCCCGAATGTGCTGGCGCTCGCCGAGCAGCTCCGCGGCCGCTCCGGTGTGCGGCAGGCCGTGGCGTTCGGCAACAGGCTGCACGTGAGCGGAGACGACGCCGTCGCGCTTGAGCGAGCCATCGCACCGTTTCGCGTGGAACCCTATGAATGGCGCCGGATCGAATCGGGGCTCGAAGACGTGTTCATTCATCTAATGGACAGGTCACAGGAGAATGTTCCGTCATGAAGGCACGGCGCGCATTCTCACCGGCGCGGTTTTGGGCGATGGTCGTCAAGGAATTCATCCAGATGCGCCGGGACCGCCTCACGTTCGGCATGATGATCGGCATCCCGCTGATCCAACTGACCCTCTTTGGCTTTGCCATCAATTCGGATCCGAAGCGCTTGCCGACCGCCGTGCTCCTGGCCGACCATGGTCCGCAGGGCCGCACGGTCCTGTACGCGATACAGAACAGCGGGTACTTCGACTTCGTCCGTCAGGTCAAGACCGAATCCGAAGGGCACGCCGTGCTGGCGCGCGGCGAAGTCCAGTTCGTCATCAACATTCCGGAGAATTTCACCCGCGATCTCCTTCGCGGCGACAGACCCGCCATTCTCGTCGAAGCGGACGCGACCGACCCCGCCGCCACCAGTAACGCCCTCGGTTCCTTGCGCACCTTGCTGGACACTGCGCTACAGAACGACCTCAAAGGTCCCCTCGCCTTTCTCGCCGGCGCCGACGGCCCGGTGGATGTGCGCATCCACGCGCGGTACAACCCCGAAGCCATCACGCAATACAATATCGTGCCGGGCCTGATGGGCGTCGTCCTCACGATGACCATGGTGATGATCACCGCGCTGGCCATCACGCGAGAACGTGAGCGAGGCACCATGGAAAATCTGCTCTCCATGCCAACCAGACCGCTGGAAGTGCTGATCGGCAAGATCGTTCCGTACATTCTCGTCGGCTATATCCAGGTGGGGTTGATCCTCATCGCTGCCCGCGTTCTGTTCGACGTGCCCATGATCGGGAGCCTCGGTCTCTTGCTCGTAGTCGCCCTGGCGTTCATCGCGGCCAACCTGGCGATGGGCATCACCTTTTCCACCTTGGCCAAGAACCAACTCCAGGCGGTGCAGATGTCGTTCTTCTTCTTCCTGCCGTCGTTGCTCCTTTCCGGATTTATGTTTCCCTTCCGCGGCATGCCGTCCTGGGCTCAGGCGATCGGCGAACTCTTTCCGCTGACCCATTTCCTGCGAATCGTCCGCGGCATCCTGCTCAAAGGCAACGGCCTGGAAGACGTGGCCTTTCAGCTTTGGCAGATCGCGCTATTTGCCGTCGTCGCCCTCGCCATCGGCGTGACACGCTACCGGCAGACGCTGGATTAGAGCGCTCGCATGTGGTTGATAATTCAGGAGGCCATGATGGAATTCGAGCCGGGGTTTGGGCAAATTGGGGGCGAAATGCCCCCTTGACTATTGTTCTAATTAGAATTATTTTGATACAAACCAATAGCCGAGCGTGCGGGCAGACGCTGGATGGCGATAGGCGGCGACGCACTTCAAAGGGGGTATCTAGACCCACCGCATGCAAGCTACCTCCAACGGTTGGTATGCAGGAGGACAAACCATGAAGGCATTCTTTGAGACCGATGACAGTTGGACCGGGTTAGTCCTGCGCGTGACGTTGGGACTGGTGATGTTTCCGCACGGCGCGCAGAAGCTGCTGGGCTGGTACGGGGGCTTCGGCTTCAGCGGCACCATAAAGTTTTTCACGGAGACCATGCACCTTCCGTGGATCGTCGCCTTCCTGATCATCATGGGCGAGTTCTTCGGAAGCCTGGGCCTGCTCGCGGGTTTTCTGACGCGGTTCAGCGCGGCGAGCATCGGCGTCATCATGCTCGGGGCGGTCTCGCTCGTCCACTGGCCGCACGGGTTCTTTATGAACTGGTTCGGCAAGCAACAGGGCGAAGGGTATGAATATCATCTGCTGGTGATCGGAATCGCGATCGCGCTGATCATCACCGGCGCGGGGCGCTGGTCGATGGATCAGCAGATTGCCGAGAGGATCGCCAAGTAAAACGGTCGCGGTCAGAAAGGAGGCGGATCATGTTTGTCGTGGCGGGAGCCACAGGACACACGGGCGCAGTGGTGGCGGACACGCTGTTGGCGCACAGACAGCCGGTCAACGTCATCGTGCGGACGCCGGACAAGGGAGCGGCCTGGAAGGCCAAAGGGGCTCAAGTGGCCGTCGCGTCGCTGGAGGACACGCCGGCGATGGCCGAGGTCTTTGAGGGAGCCACGGGCGCCTATCTGTTGATACCGCCCAACTATCAGGCGCAGGCTTATCTCGATGACCGCAAACAGGTCGTCGATGCGTTGGCGCAGGCGGTGAAAACGAGCGGGATCGATCATGTCGTGTTCCTCTCCTCGATCGGCGCGCACTTGCCCGAAGGCACCGGGCCGATCCGCGTGCTCCGTTATGGCGAGCAGCAACTCGGCGCCGCGGCGAAAAACCTGACAATCCTGCGCCCGCCCTCGTTCTTCGAAAACTGGGCGCCGGTGCTGGGTCAAGCCAAGACCGAGGGGACGCTTCCGTCGTTCATCGCGCCCGATCGCAAGATCCCGATGATCTCGACGCGCGACATCGGACGCCTCGCGGCGGAGCAGCTCATGGCGGGAGGCCGGGGGCGCAAGGTGCTGGAGCTGTCCGGTCCCGAGAACTACAGCCCCAACGACGTCGCGGCGGCGCTGGGAACGATTCTCGAGCGGGCGATCAGCGTTCGGCACGAGCCGCTCAGCGCGGTCGTGCCGACGCTCAAGTCTTTCGGATTCAGCGATGACGCTGCGCGCCTGTTCGAGGAGATGTATGAAGGCTTTGAACAGGAACGGATCGATTTGGAGCGGGAGGGCGCGACGCATGTGCGCGGGCGTGTCACGCTGGCCGAAGCGCTCGCCGAATTCCTCTGACGCACGGAAGACAGGGAATGATCCCATGGCACAGGGTCTTTACAGAGCCACGAACGGCGACACGGCGGCCTCGACCGGCGGACCGATCCCGGCGTCCGCCTCCGACGAGGAATTGCTCGACGCGTATTCGCGCGCGGTCATCCATGCCGCCGAGACGGTCAGCCCATCGGTGGTGAATATCGAGGTGGTTCACCGCGTGAAAGGCCGCGCCTCAAGGGATGCCTGGTCCCCGAGGGAAGCGCACGGCGGCGGATCCGGCTTCATCTTCACGCCGGACGGGTTCGCGTTGACGAACAGCCATGTGGTGCACGGCGCGGATCGGATCGAGGCGACGTTGTCGGACGGCCGGCGCTACGAGGCCCGCCTCATCGGCGATGATCCGGATACGGACTTGGCGGTCGTCAGGATCGACGCGCCGAACCTGGAGCCGGCGATGCTCGGCGACTCGGAGCGTGTCCGTGTGGGTCAACTGGCGATCGCGGTCGGCAACCCCTACGGGTTCCAGTGCACGGTGACCGCCGGCGTCGTCAGCGCGCTGGGGCGGTCGCTGCGATCCACCTCGGGTCGGTTGATCGACAACGTGATCCAGACCGATGCGGCGCTGAATCCGGGGAACTCGGGCGGGCCGCTGGTGACGTCGCGCGGGGAAGTCATCGGAGTGAATACCGCGATCATCCGGCCGGCACAGGGCCTCTGCTTCGCGATCGGCATCAATACGGCCAAGTTCATCGCAGGTCGCCTGATCAAGGAGGGCAAGGTGCGGCGCGGATATCTGGGGATCGCCGGCCAGAACGTGGACCTCCCGCGGCGGCTGGTCTTGTTGTATGGATGGCGCGCGGAGAGCGGCATCCTGGTCGTCTCGGTGGAACGGCCTAGTCCAGCCGACCGGGCCGGCGTCCAGGAGGGCGATGTGATTGTGGGCTACGGGGACCAGACGGTCGAGAGCATCGACGATCTGCACCGGCTTCTGGTGGAAGAACGGGTCGGCCTGCCCATGCCGCTCACGATCATCCGGCGCGGCGTCAAACAGACGCTGGAAATCATGGCGGAGGAATCGCCGGTCCGGGCGCCGGCGTGAAACCCCGGAGGGAAGGAGACGCGATCATGGAGACGATGCGGACGGCGGACAGGGCTTCGACGATCGACATCCGGCGAGGCCGCGAACGGTTCCATACCCAAATCGGCTGGCTGGATTCGTATCACAGCTTCAGCTTCGCGGACCACTACGACCCGCTGAACACCCATCACGGCCTGTTGCTGGTGAGCAACGACGACGTGATCAAGGCCGGCACGGGATTTCGGACGCACCCGCACCGGGACATGGAGATCGTCACCTGGGTGCTGGACGGCGAGGTGGAGCACAAGGATTCGGTCGGCAACAAGGGGATCATCTATCCGGGGCTCGCGCAGCGCATGAGCGCCGGGACGGGCATCTGGCATTCGGAGATGAATCCCCGGCAGGATACAGACCTGCACCTGGTCCAGATGTGGGTCCTGCCCGATACGGAACGCATCACGCCCGGCTACGAACAGCTCGATATCACGAACGAGCTGAACCGCGGCGGGCTGGTGCCGATCGCCTCGGGCCGCGGCCACAACGCCGCCATCTCGATCCGGCAGAAAGGCGCCGTGCTGTGGGGCGGCCGCTTGAGGCCGAACGAAACGGTGACCGTACCCGACGCCAAGTTCGTCCACCTGTATGTGGCGAAGGGCGGCGCGACGTTGGAGGGCGCCGGGGCGCTCGAGACCGGCGATGCGGTCCGGCTGACCGCGGCCGGGTCGCGACGGCTGACGGCCGATGGAACGGCCGGTGCGGAGGTGCTGATCTGGGAAATGAACTGAACCAGAAGAACGGAAGGTGTCGGCGATGATCCTCGAGATCGACGTCGTTTCGGATGTGGTCTGTCCTTGGTGCTACGTCGGGAAGCGGCGGCTGGAGCGGGCGCTTCAATCCCTCGACGGCCGGTACGAGTATCGGGTCACCTGGCGCCCGTTCGAACTGAATCCCGGCATGCCTCCGGAGGGGATGGACCGCCTCCAGTATCTCGAGGCGAAGTTCGGCAGCGTTGCGGCGGTCCGGCAACTGGAAGCGCGCGTTGCGGCGGCGGGATCGGAAGAGGGCCTCGACTTTGCGTTCGACAAGATCCGCCGGACCCCCGATACGTTCGACGCGCACCGGCTGATCTGGCTGGCGCAGCCTGAAGGCCTACAGGACGCGGTCGTCGAAGGGCTATTTCGCGGCTATTTTACCGAAGGCGCCGATCTGAGTCGTCGCGAGACGCTGATCGAGATCGCCGGCAAGGCGGGCCTGCCGGCCGACCGGATCGAGCGGTTGCTGAACGGCGAGGACGGCGCGGCGGCGGTGCGGGAAGAGGAGGCCAACGCCAAGAAGGCGGGGATCAACGCCGTCCCGCACTTCATCGTCAATCGGAGGTACGCCCTCTCGGGCGCGCAGGATCCGCGGAGACTCGTCTCCGCATTTGAGTTGGCCATGGTGCAGGCGACGGTACGGACTGGTCGGTGACAGGACCCGCATGTTCATGCCAGTCCTGAGTTTCGTCACGACGGACAGCACACCGGTTCATCTTCACGAAGACGGAAGACGCACATGCGAGCGCACTATCTCGGCCACGTCGTCTTTTATGTGAAAGACTTGGAACGGTCGCTGGCGTTCTATCGCGATCTCCTGGGGTTCAAGGAAGTCGGCCGGATCTTCGAGGGCAAGGCCGCGGCCCTCACGTCGGGCCGGACGCACCATGAGCTGCTGTTGATCGAAGTCGGCGACGCGCCGGCGCCGCCGCGCGGGCGGCGGTTGGGGCTCTATCACATCGGCATCAAAGTGGGGGATAGTCTGGAAGAGCTGCGGACAGCCAAGCGCGAGCTGGAGCGTGCCGGCGTTCCGATAGAGGGCATGAGCGACCACACGGTCAGCCAGAGTCTTTACCTCCGCGATCCGGACGGGAACGAGGTCGAGCTGTACGTAGACGCCGACGAGTCGATCTGGAAACAGAACCCTGCGGCGGTGGTCTCGCCGATCAAGCCGCTCCGTCTGTGAAGGCCGCCGTCATGGCTGATATCAAGAAACGCCTGGAAACCAACGTGGCCGGCAACTTCTTCGTCGATGCGACCTGCATCAATTGCGACACCTGCCGGCAGCTGGCCCCGAAGAGCTTCCAAGAGGTGGGCGAGTTCTCAGCGGTCACGCATCAGCCGGAAGGAGAGACGGAGCACCGCCAAGCCTACCAGGCCCTGCTCGCCTGTCCGGTGTGCTCGATCGGGACGGAACGGAGCGACAAGGCGCACCTGCAGGCGGCGATGACGAGCTTCCCGCTTCATCTGGAGGGCGGCGTCTATTACTGCGGGTTCAACTCGGAGAAGTCGTTCGGCGGGAACAGTTATGTCATCCGCCATCCGGCCGGCAACTGGCTCATCGATTCACCGCGCTATCTGAAGCGGCTCGTGCAGGCCTTCGGAAACATGGGCGGCATTCGGTACATCTTCCTCACGCACGAGGACGATGTGGCGGATTCAGCCCGGTACGCGAAGGAGTTCGGTGCGATCCGTATCATCCATCGCGCCGACGCCCACGCGGCGCCGGGGGCGGAATGGATCGTAGAGGAAGACGAGGCGGTCGAGGTGTCGGCGCAGTTTCGGATCATTCCGGTACCGGGCCACACTGAAGGCAGCATGGCGCTGCTCTATGACGACCGTTTCCTGTTTTCCGGCGACCATCTGTGGTGGGATCGGGACAGCAAGGGACTGGGCGCGCCGGAACGGCTGGTGTGGGACCGGCAACGCCTGTTAGGATCGCTCGCCAAGCTGCTCTCCTATCGCTTCGAGTGGGTGTTGCCGGGCCACGGCGACCGTCTCCGCCTCTCAGCCGTCGAAATGGCCGTCCACCTGAAGCGATTGGTGGAGCGCCGCATCCCCACCCCGCTCCTCTCCCTCGACGGGGAGGAGAACAAGTAGGAAGGACCCATGGCGGTTCACGTGTACGGCTGCAATCATGTCGCGATCGAAGTCACGGACGCGAAGAAAGCCGTGAAGTTCTACGCGGACGTGTTCGGGTTGAAGATGCTCCGCGGCGGCGAAGGCGCGGCCTGGTGCAAACTGGGCGAACACCAGTTCATGGCCATCTTCGAAGTCAAACAGCTCCAGCCCGATCGCGTGAAACACTTCGGCCTCATGGTCCGCGACGACCGGCAGATCAAAGAAATACGGAGAAAGCTCACCAGGAAATACAAGCTCAAGCTGGTACCCGGCTTCCGCTGCGACTTCCGCGACCCCTGGGGCAACCGCATTCAGGTCGTGGACCTGCACGATGAGTCGCTGGTGTGGCTGCTGCCCTATCAGGAAGTACAGAAGGCCGGTATCCGGTTGTAGAGGGAATCCCCTCACCCTGTCTCTCCCCTTCAGAAAGGAGAGAGGAGAAAAGAGAGGGCCATGGAATGGGCGATAGGCGGGAAGAAGGAGGAACACATATGGCGACCAAGCTCAAAATTCCCAGCGCGGCCAAGGCGAAGAAATATTTTGCGGACAAACTGGCGTTCACCACCGGCCCCGTCGAACTGGAACGGTGGGTCCAACAGGGGCAACCGGTGAACATCGTGGATGTGCGGGCCTCGGAGGATTATGCCGAGGGCCGCATCCCCGGCGCGACAAATCTGCCCAAAGACCGATGGGGGGACGGCAAGCAGCTCAAAGCGGTCCTGCGCAAGGATAAGATCAACGTGCTCTATTGCTATTCCCACGTCTGCCACCTGGCCGCGACGGCGGCGGTCGAATTTGCAAACAAGGGCTATCCGGTGATGGAGCTGGAGGGCGGCTGGCGCTGGTGGAAGGAGAACGGGTTCGACATCGAGAAATGAGGGTGAGTGACCGCAATGGATGAAGTCAGCGCGTTTCTGGTCGAGTACGGGTGGATCGTCTTGTTCGCGGTGGTCTTCGCCGAGCAGATCGGCTTGCCGCTGCCGGCAATCCCTGTGCTGTTGGCGGCGGGCGCCCTGGCCGGCGCCGGGAAGATGAATCTCGCCTTCGCTGTTCTGCTCTCCGTCGCGGCCTGCCTGGCCGGCGACGTGATCTGGTACGAGTTGGGCCGCCACCGGGGCCGGCAGGCGCTCAATCTTCTCTGCCGCATTGCGTTGGAACCGGACTCCTGCGTGCGGCGGACCGAGAATTTCTTCACGCGCCACGGCATCCGCGCGTTGATCCTGGCGAAGTTCATCCCCGGCCTGAGCACGCTCGCCCCGGCGTTGGCCGGGCTGTTCAGGATCGGACACAAGCGGTTCCTGCTCTATAACGGCCTGGGGGCGGTGCTGTGGACGCTGGCCTTTATGTTGCCGGGGTATGTGTTCAGCAGCCAACTTGAAGCGATCGCCTCTCACGAGGCCCGCGTGGGCACGTTCCTGCTGGTGGCGCTCGGCCTCGGCCTGGTAGCGTACGTCGCCTACAAGTTCGCTCATCGGCACTGGCTGCTGCGCGAATTGCGGATCGCCCGTATCACCGCGGACGAGCTGAAAGATCTGATGGACAACGGCCAGGAGGTGTTGGTGGTGGATCTGCGGGGCGCGCTGGATCACGAAGTCGACCCCTACACCATTCCAGGCGCCCTCCGCATGACGGCGGAGGAATTGGAACAGCGGCACCATGAGATCCCGCGACACCGGGACGTGATTCTGTTCTGCGCCTGCCCCAACGAGGCCACCGCGGCCAAGATGGCGCTGATGCTCCGGCGCAAGGGCATCACCAAAGTCCGCCCGCTGGCCGGCGGCATCGACGCCTGGCGCGAGCGTGCGTTTCCGCTGGAGGCGACCGTGCGTCAGCCCGAGCCGGATCGGGTCGGACTGGTATCCCCTTGATCTGTGCGGTATCATAATCCCGTAGGGCTGACCTATCTCGTGAAGCGTATCGCGTGCTGATATCCGGAACTTGGCGAAGGGGTTTGTGATCCGAAGCCCTGCGCTTCACGAAAAACGTTTCACGCGTAACGTCTTACAAGGAGGGGGTGAAAGGTTTCGACGGGGATAGTGAGGCCATCGGGGCATGTCGAGCTCTCGGGGACTCGTAAAACCTCCGGGAAACAAGCAACTGCCAATCACGAACTGGCACTCGCGGCTTAAGTGACCGCGACGTCCCTCCACCTGAGGCCTGCGGGGGTGGAAGGGGCGCGATGCAGCAGGCTGGTCCAAAGCCGGTGCTCAGCGGCTGAGGACGAGACAATACTGGGCTAGCGGCCGTTCTAAGCCAGCCGATGGGCGTGGGCGGCGGCGAAACCAAAACGATCGGCTACACATGTAGAACCGGTGCGCTGAAGATCTTCGGACCCGGGTTCAATTCCCGGCACCTCCACCAAACCTCGCTTGCGCGTACCGGCGGTTCATCGGGCGAAGCCCCTCCCGATTGACGCCGCCGGATAAACCTCTCCAGTATCAGATCATGAGGCTCCGAGGGCTTTCACCTTATCACTCGGCCTTCCCGCAGAGACGAGAAACGACCCTCGAGCATTTTCTCCCGCCCCGGAACTTCTCTGGTCGGCCGAATTGGAAGCCAGGGACACTGAAAAACCAGCCTGGCACCGTTTCCGACCCCTCACCCCAAGCCCTCTCCCCATGCGTGGCGACCGGCGGACGGCAAGATTGCAAAGATATCAAAGCCCGACCCCAAAACCATTTCCCGGGAGCAGAGAGGCGAGGACTCTGATTCTGCGAGGGTCGCGGCCTGGCTCGGCTCGCCGCAGGCCGCCCGCAGTTGTTAGTCAGTCCCAACCCTTTAGCCGAAGAGTTTTTCAGCGAGTTCGTCGCGGCTCACTTCAAAGTGTGTGGCGATGTCTGCAAGGATTCCGGACAGGGTCCCGATGCGAAGGGGATTGTGCTGTGGAATGGTGACGTGGTGTTCGCCGTGCTGTTGAGTGGTCAAGCGCAGGTGGCTGCCGGATTGACGAGTGACTTGATAGCCGAGCTTGCGGAGGGTGTGCGCGAGATCGTTCCCCGAAAGCTCACGGGGAAGTCTCATATCGCGATAACTTCTTCACGGACGTGATGGAGCCGAACGACTTTCGGGTGTTTCCCTTCGTCGAAATGACACCGAACAGCATCCCGGACTTTGGCATGGAGTTCCGCAAGCGTGTCGGCCTCGGTGAAAATCGAGGCTCCAAGCGCGCGCGCTGTGTAGCCACCCTCAGGGGCTTCTTCAACCACAAAGATCAGTTCGTTCATGATCATGCCTCGACAGCAGCAAGATTCCTGGTGCACATGGTAAACCGACTCGCCTAGGATGTCCAGTGAGTCTGCATAGGCACAACCCCGCAAACGCAATCCCGGTTCACCCACCCCCTGCGCCGCCCATGCTTCAGCCTCACCGGCTCTGAGGCTGTCGAAGGACCGCGCTTCTCCTGAGCTCAACCGAAGAGCCCGGGAAGACAATTGGGGCTGGCTCCGGCACCTTATCACTTTGCGTGGTTGCTATATTGACGAGGACAACTTGACGGACGGAATAAAAGGGGTCGGACGGAATAAAAGGGGTCGGGAGTCGTTTCATTATGCAGACATGATAGGTGAGAACGGCAGCGGCCACGCGGGGGCGACGGAGACAGGATGCATATCTATGCAAATCGCAGGTGTCCTCTCAAGAATAGACTCCCGACCCCTTTTCTTGCTCTGCTGATCATCGATTGTGAATCACCCGGCTCGACACCCTGAGGAGTCAGCCGGACTGAGCTCCTGCCGCCACTCTTCCATGGATGTCACCATTCGCCGTTTCGCGCGCGTTTCGGTGCGGGTTCCCATCGCATCCCACGGAAATCCCTATCATCGTGGATTGTGCGTAGTACACGTTGACAGGTGCCAGCGGTTTGGTACCTTTGACACAATATGTAAACCGGAGGGACGAGCATGAAAACACCTCGCAAAGCGGCACAATTCTTCATTCTCCTGATGGCCGCGGGCGTTTGCTTTGGCTGCGCCGAGGCCAAGATCGGTATCGGGCCATTCAAGGCCGCGTCGGTTGAAGTCGGGCCGGGGGGCGTTGAGGCCAAGGGACCCAGTGCGGGGCCGCTGAAAGCTGGATCAGCCGAAGTCGGGCCGGGGGGAGCCGAGGCGAAAGGACCCGGTGCGGGGCCGTTTAAGACCAAGAAAGCGAATTCGCAGCCGAAGAAGGACGAGTAACCGAACACAGCACCCGACGCGTCGCCAACTCAGGAGTGTCGACCCACCCGCTTAAACGGATCCAGATCGTAGTGCGGCGATGAGGGTCCGAATCTGTCGGATCACTTGGCAGCCGCGGTAGTCGCCGGCCCGGCTCGCACCTGCTCGTCTTGGGCCCGCTGACACCCTTTGATGCGACCACTCCCACACCGGCTCTTGCACCGTCTTTAGCAAGCCCTCGAGCTTACGCCTCCTCGGAAGACTTCGTCAGGCCTTAGAGAGTGCGCGGCCTACCTAGCAAAAGACTCCCGGTACCTTTTCTTTCCGGCGGTACCTTTTCTTTCTCCCTAAGGCTGCGCCAGCTCCCTCAATTGGCGCGACTCTCTCTTTAATCTGAATTCTTGCCAGTCTCTCTTGGCTGCCACTATAATGCACCTGTTAGGATCAACGTCGCAGAGCTCCCTTATCCGAATTCTTGTCCTTTCCTCGAAGGAATAATTGCTCGCTTTCCATTACACTCCGGCGCGGGAGGAAATGTATGGCGCGTGTGGTCCCAGAGAATGGGAAACAGCCGCTTGATCGAACCAAGCTAAAGGCGCTGGTCCATTACGTCTGCTTTCAGTGTCACGACCCCTCGGTCTTAGGAGCGACGAAGCTGAACAAGATTCTCTGGTATTCGGATGTGATCGCATATGCGACAACCGGTGCATCGATCACCGGCGAGACATACACAAAACAGCAATTCGGCCCGGTTCCTCGACACATTCTTGGCATTGTCGACGAACTTGAAGCCGAAGGAGCGCTGGCGGTACGGGAAGTTGAGTATTTCGGGAAGGTAAAGAAGGAGTATGTCGCGCTGAGGAAGCCGGACATCTCTATGTTCACACCAGACGAGATCAGCTTGATCGACTCGGTGATCGACGTGGTGTGTCATAAGCATACCGCGACGTCCATCAGCTTGGCCTCACATGACGCAATCTGGAAATTGGCTGAAATCGGAGAAGAGATCCCCCTGTATGCAGCACTGGCCTCAGAGCTTGGAGAAGTAACCGACGAGGATGTGAAATGGGCCAAGCGAGTCTTAAGCAAGACGGCCTAGCCCATGGCTGTTGCCAGAACTGTCATCGTTGAATCGGCTGCGAAGGAGTACCTTGAGCAGGAAGAACAGAAAGATCCATTACTGCGAAACGTCGTTCGAGCGCTTGAGTGGCGCTTGGCGCGACAGCCCGAGATAGGCTACCGCGTTCCAGGCTTTAACCCGCCCCGGTACCTCGTCAGATCCCAGCCCTACCGCCTCCCGGTCCCACGGTTCTTAAGGCTTTTGTATCGCTATACCGAGGACGAAGTCATTATCGAGTTCGCCGAGGTGGAAACAGCGGGACGAAGAAAAAGGGTCGGGAGTCCTTTACGCGAATCGCGGGTTTCCTCTCAATAATCGACTCCTGAGCTAGCCCGGGTTTGACGGACACCTCAAAAGGGGGCACGATGAGCTCCTGAGGAGGTGCGACATGGGGCAGCGACGACGGTTCACTCCCGAGTTTAAGCGACAAGCGGTGCAGCTTTTGAATGCCGGCCAACGCCCGGCCGCTGAGATTGCCCGTGAGCTTGGTATCCCACGCAATCGTCTGTACAAATGGCAGAAGGACGTCGCCAAGCATGGCGGGGCGTTTCCCGGTTCCGGTCGGCAAGCGGAACCGGCTGCCGAACTGGCACGTCTCAAGCGGGAGTTGGTTCGGGTCACCGAGGAGCGGGATATTTTAAAAAAAGCCGCCGCCTACTTTGCGAGGGAGTCCACGTGAGATACGCGTTTATCCGGACTCAAGAACGCACGCATCGCGTGACCCGCTTGTGCGCGGCCCTCGCCGTCAGTCGCAGCGGCTACTATGCCTGGCGGGATCGGCCGATGAGTGCCCGTACTGCCGCCGATCAGCAACTCCTCCCCGTGCTGCGCCGGCTGCATCAGCAGGCGCGGGAAGAGTACGGCGCGATGAAATGATGGCGCGCGGTGAACCAAAGCGGAGTCCGGTGTGGCCGTCATCGCGTAGCGCGGTTGCGCAAGCTAGCGGGCCTCGAAGCCCGGCGGATCCGTCGCTTCCGCGTCATCGTCGAGCACCATCAGCTGCCCCCGCCCGCGCCCAATCTCCTCCACCAACGCTTTGTGACCACTACGCTCAATCGGGTGTGGGGCGGGGATTTTACCCACGTCCCGACGCGAGCGGGCTGGCTCTATGTGGCCGTGCTCTTGGATCTGTATTCGCGGCGGGTGATCGGCTGGGCCATGAGCGCCAAGCCCGACCAACAGCTGACGCTCGAGGCCCTCGCCATGGCGGTGCGCCAACGGCGCATCCAGCCCGGGCTCATTCATCACTCGGACCAGGGGTCGCAATACAGCTGCCTGGCGTACCAACGTCGCCTCGCAGCCCTCGGCATAACGCCAAGCATGAGCCGGAAAGGCAATTGCTACGACAATGCCGTGGCGGAGAGCTTCTTCAGTACCGTGAAGAAGGAATTGATCCATCACCAGATGTATCATACCCGGGACGAGGCGAGCCGGGAGATCTTTGCGTTCATCGAAGGGTTCTATAATCGCCAGCGACTGCATCAGAGTCTGGCGTATCTCAGTCCGCTCGAGTTCGAGCGACGGATCAGTGACTCTTAACTTGGTGTCCACGAAACCCGGGCTAGCTCATCCCGACCCCTTTTCTTGCTTTCGAATTGGCCTGTGCTAGCGCAGCAAGTGCGCGTTAGCGGTAAGGATGGCAAGCCCGCTCCCACGAAAATCGGCGTCATCTGTCACCAGAGTCAGCGATTGCGTCCTGCATAAATGGGTAAGCAAGAGATCATTAAGGTCCGACTTGCCCGCCGCGAACCGGCTCATTAGATCTGCCGGGTCCAATAAGGTAAAGCCACTCTCGATTCGCGTTGCAATTTGAAGAATACGTTTGCAGGAGTCCGCGATGCTCTCGGCAATCGCATGGAATGAGGAACTGTTTCGGAACGCTTTGAAGTCGGGTGGTCGCTTCGTAGAGGACAAACTATTGTAAGCCAGCCGAGCCAGGACATTCACGAACTCCGAGAGAACTATCGCGTCAATGAAAATTGTGCCACGAGCAGCGAGTATGCGTTTTAATGCCGTCGAGTAGACCTTTGCTCGCCGATCCGTAGGCCTGTACTGGGGGCTGTAAATGAAGAGCCAGACGTTGGCATCTAAGAGAAGTTTGTCGGATGGAGCGAACCTGTAGTCATCTATTCGGCGAATCGTCTCAGGCATTCTCTCCCCGCAGAGCAGCCCGCTCAGCCTTCCTGAATCGTTCAGGATGTTTGAAATACTCTTTGGCTGTATCGACGACGCGCTTCAGCAAGGCGAGATCTGCGGGGGCCATATCCTTCACCTTAAGTCGCGCTCGTATCTCCTCCTGAGAGAATGAACCGTAGAGTTGCCCGATAGCGGCGTTCAGAAAGGCGGAGGTGAGGCTCGTGACATTCCGGAACGATACCGTGACGGTCCTCCCCTCCTTCAGAGCCGCGGCAATGCGCTGGAAGACCTTTTGGCCATCGTCCGAGGCCACACACAGCGGACTTCCAACGATCTCATACGGCGAAATGATGATTCCTTTCTCCATAACTGATCCCTTTCTTGCGGAAAGACTAAAAGATGTCCGTTTCCTTCACTTCCGATGAGAGCACATAGGATCGCCGATCGGCCGTGTTGATTTCAACGTTCACCACCGTTCCCGGGAACGGCGCACTGAGCAGGGCGGTCTGCACATGTCCCTTCTCTAGCGACCAATAGCCGGCATCCGAAACGATTTGAATCCTTCCTCCGTTGAGGGTGATGAATTCGGCTAGAAGTTTCAATCCGAGTCCTCCAGGGATGGGGCCGCGTTTGGTTGTATTCCTCTCGCTCGTCGCCCAGACGATCGCCTTATCCGCCGGCAAATCCAAGCCGGTATGTTCCAGGACACTGCGCCGAATCCCTATGCCCAGATCAGCTACGGAGAAGTCCAATCGATTCTTCATTGGGAAGAACTGGCCACAACTGAAAATTCCAAGCTCCGTCTGCGAGTGAATCACGGCATTGCTGAAGATTTCAAAGACGCTCTCGCGAAAACGCTTCACGAGTCCGGATGACATGCGTGGCATCTCCGTCCGCCGAACGAATTTGGATTCGACATAGCTCGCGAAGAATCGGTCGTCCTTTACATCGAACCGCTGATAAGGAATCGTCGTGCCGTAGGTATCCCGCGCTAGCAAACGCCCGTAATGGCTGAGGAACCCGTTCTTCGACAGAATTCTCTCGATCTGAGGTTGGAGATTGACGAGTTGCACCTTATTGACGTTGTACCCGATACAATACAGCACAGCGCCAAGAGGCGCGCACATATCGGCATCGAACCAATCGGCTTTGGCCAGATCGATCTCGATCGTTGTGAATCGACACGGTTCGAGGGTTGCATGCAGGCGAACCAGTTCCTCGAAACCGGCACGGTTATGGCGGATCTCCGGCAAAGAAATTTTCACGAGGTTGTCTCCTGAAGGTTAACCCGCCGGCGCTTTCAATAAGCGCTCATCACTAAATCCGCGGCAAGCGCTGCGATCCAAAGCCTGATCATAGTCAGAGATGGCCTAGCATGCTGCACACCTTCATTTTGTGCCCACTACCTTAGCCTGCTCTTCCATCTCGCCTAGAAGCTCTCTCATGTGAGCCTCGCGCCACTTGGCGGTGAGGGCTCCGGAGAAGGCGTGACCCAATAGAGACAAAAAGAGCCGATCGATTGAAGCGTTGGCCAATTGGCCATGGTCGGCAGCAGCGGACACGGTCTCAGCTTTTTCCACATAACGCTTTTGAAGATCAAGCGGAGGTACGGGTACCTTAACCGCCTTAACGTTCCCCACGCTGATTGTGTTCAAGCCCGAAGTGGTCTTACCCGACCTGATGAGTTGGAGGCGGCCGCCGCTGCTATTTAAGAAATGGCTGATGTAAAGCGGCAGCACCTTGCTTTGGTCAACCCGCGCCCGGATCAGGTGATTTTGATGAACGCAGGGGTCGATTGAACCATTCCAGACTGCAGAGCGACCGATCTCCAAGGGATTGCCGTGTCCCTCAACGATGAGAATATCGTCTTGCCTTAGTCGAGTTCGCTCGATTTCATCTTTGGTGGCTCCGATTAGCTTTATTTCGCTCAGATCCAACTGATCACGATAGATATTAGCCACACGAAGATAAGAAACCTTTAAGCTCAACTCTTTACGTGCGGGTGTCAATTGAAGCCCTCCCTGCACGTCTGCGAAATCCCCAATCCTGAGAACCACCCAGGCTCTCGGGTTCGTCACCGGATCGCCGAACATTTTGTAGAAGAGGGCGGGGAGGATGCGGGCGGCCTTGGCGTCGGCCTCGGCGCGCTTCCGGCGCAGCGCGTCGGCCTGGTCGAGGATCTCGACGATTCGGCGCTGCTCAGAAAGGGGAGGTAATGGAACCCTTATTTGCTCCAAGGACGCGCGGTTAAGGCAGTTTCCTTTCACAGCACCATGGCAGAGCGCCAGATAATCGACACGCTTCAGGGCGTACAACAGGAACTTATTTAAGACTGGGACGCCAGACTTGGGCGGAAGCGCAGCTATTGCTTCATTCGTGTAAAGGCGTTTTCCAGCTATGCCAAGCTTGCCAAGGCTTAACTTGTACCCAAGTAGAACTGTCCCTGGCGCCACCGGTTGAATGTTTGTTTCAGTGAGGGCAAGGTCGGTAATTCGCTCCCTTGAATCTGACACCACGTCGTCGTTCAGATCGCTTATCGTGACCCATACATGTTCTCCACCGAAATACTCAGGCCGTGCCCTGGAGGGCGTCCGGCCTGTCGAGATTTCACAGAGCTGGCCAAGTGAATAGGTAGGCCACTTCATACTGCTGACTCCACTTCTTTGAGCAGCTTCTCTAATCCTTCCGTGATCTCTCGCTCGATGGTGAGCACCTCCCGAATCAACTGCGCCGGGTCTTCTTCTGGTGGCTTCTCTGCGACCTGGGGCTTATAGCGGCCCGCCGCTAGGTTGTAATCGTTCTCCGCAATCGTGTTGAGCGTGGCCCACCAGCAGCGGTGCTCCGGGGTCCCCGGTTCGAGCAGCGTGCCCGCCTCAACACCCGGCGGGTCTTTGAAGCCGGACTTTTTGTACGCCGCCCATTGCTGGAGCAGGTCTGGAATGTCGTTGCGGTCCGGGGTCTCGGGACGCCCGCCGCCGACGATCTTGTCCGGGTCGTAACCGTCTGCGCGCACGTCGTAAAACCAGACCTTTCGATTGATGGAAAGAGACTTCGCCTCATCCTCCCCTCTCCCGCGGTGGGAAGAGGGTGCAGATGACGGCCCACTCACTCCGTGGGGAGAGGCAATCGAGGAAGAATCTCTCCCCTTGCCAGGGGGAGAGGGCTCTGACGAGACGGGGCGGCGGAAGACCAGCACGCCGGTCTTGACGCCGGCGTAGGGCTTGAAGACACCCGCCGGGAGGGAGACCACGGCCAGTAGCTCATAGTCCTCGACGAGCTTGCGCCGCAACTCCACATGCGCGCTCGTGGAGCCGAAGAGCAGTCCCTCGGGCACGACCACGGCGCAGCGGCCACCGGGTGCCAGGGCCTGCATCATGACACCCAGGAAGAGTAGCTCGCTCTTCTTCGAGTTCGTGGGGAGATCTTTGCGAATCGAATCCTGCGGCAATACGCCCGAAAACGGGGGATTCGACAGGATCACCTTGTAACGGCGGCGCAGGTCGTCTTCCGTCAGCCCGCCCATCTCGGAAAGCGAGTTGGCCCTCTTGACCTGGGCCTTGCGAATGCCATGAAGTACGAGGTTCATCATAGCGATCCGCATCATCTGCCGGCTCACGTCAAAGCCGTAGAGCGCGCGCTCCAGCAGGTCCCAGTCCGGAATCCTTTCTCCTGGCCCCTTTCGGTACCACTGGATGGTCGGCAGCCGCTTTTGCTCTTCGCTCACCTTTTCCAGCCACTCTTCTCCGTAGATGGGCACCCGCTGTGGCTCGGCAGAGTACTTGGCCAGGATGTACTCGACGGCGTCAATCAGAAAGCCGCCGGTGCCGCAGGCTGGGTCGAAGATGGTGTCGCCGAGATCGGGGTCCACCATCTCGACCATCATGGCGCGGATTTGGCGCGGGGTCCGGAATTGGCCATTGAGCGCCGACTGGCCGAGGTGGGTAAGGAGATATTCGAAGATGTCGCCTTTGACGTCGGTGCCGAGCTTGCGAAAATCGAGACTGTCCAATTCGTCTACGACCTGCTTGAGGACATTGGGGTCAGTGATCTCGAAAACGGCGTCGCGGAAATACTCGGCAATCTTCGGCTCTTCTTTAACGAGCGAGGCCATATAGGGAAAGACTTCATCGCGGACAAAGTTCCGCAGCTCTTCGCCGCTCTTGAATCGCCATTTCGACCACCGGTACCGCTCGGCCTGCTTGGGAAACAGCAACCGCCCGTTCCCATTGCCTTTGCCCCCCGTAAGTCGAGCCCGTAGTTCGCGGTCGGCCTCCTCTTCGTCCAGCAGCTTGAGGTAGATGAGATAGGAGATCTGCTCGATGTAGGTGACGGGGTTCGTGACGCCCCCGGCCCAGAGGATATCGGTGATGCGGTCGAGTTTTCTGCGGAGGTCCTGGTTCATGTTCTGTACACTTCGCGGCGATGACCGATCGTCACGACCGTGACGAGTCCTTTGGCGTCATCAACTTCATACACGACACGGTAGGCCCCGATTCGAATTCGATACACTGGCACGCCAGTGAGCTTCTTGTGGCCATGCGGGCGTGGGTTTTCCGCCAGCTTGAGAATCGCCGCGTCAATGCGGCGAAGCAACGGATCGTCGAGGCGTTCTCATTCCTTCACGGCCGCAGGTTTGATCGCGAGCCGGTACCTCACAGGCGCCCGGCCTTCTTTAGCCGTTGGCGTACCTTCTGGTACGGCAGCGCGCGCTCAGCTCGCCGCTCGTACCATCGCGCCACATCGAGGAGGTCCTCTTTCAATGCCGGGGTTGCGAACAAGCGTTGCAGCACGGCTTCTCGCTCCATCTTCGGCAATGCCTCGAATGCGGTCAGGAACACCTGTGCGGTCGCATCTGCGGGTTTCATCTGGTTTCCTCCTATACCGACCTTCTCACTAACACCGATTCGTTCAGGTCCCGAATGACTTCCTTAAGCCCCGTCTCGCCGAACAGCTCGACGCCCAGGCCGGCCGCGTTGAGGATCGACAGGGGCGGCTTAAAGAGGTCGTCCAACTCGAGCTTGCCGCCGACGATCCCACGATTCTTGAGCAATGACAGGTACTGGGCCTGCTGCGGTGTCAGGGATTTCGTGACCAGCCAGGCCTGGAAATTCTCCGTCACCTCTTCTTCGCGGCTCTTCACCTTCACCAAGCCCAGCGCGTGCTTGATGAAATCCACCAAGTTGCCGCCTGGCTTCCGGTAGGCGCGCCGCAGGTTGTCTTCATTGAAATAGTACTTGGGGTTGTTCAGCCGCGCGGCCAGCGCCTCTTCTTCCTCGGCCGAGAGCGCCTGTCCGGCTCGGATCTTCTGGATGACAGGATCATCCGCCACGGTGGAACGAATGGTGCGTTCCCAGTTCGTCACATAGTCGCGTTTATCGACTCGCTCGCCCTCCGGCCCGACTTCTACGTACGTCACCGCCTGAAGCCATTCGTCCTCTAACCCCAACTCGATCAGGTCGCGCACCGGTCTAGGCGGTGTCGGTTCGCCACCCGGTGCGCGGCCGCCGCCGGTGCTGACGAACACGTCGGCTTCACTGTCGTTGAAGTACTCGTGGTTGCCGAAGAAATCGTAGATGACAAAGCCCCGCTTCCCGATATGCGGAGCGGTCCGCGTGCCCCGGCCCCGCATTTGTTGGTACAGGATTGGGCTGCGCACCCGGCGGCACATGACCAGATGGAGGACCTCCCGGCAGTCGAACCCTGTGTCGAGCATCCCGACGCTGACCGCGATCTGCGGGAGGTCTTCGCGCTTGAACTTGCGAATGAGGTCGTCGGCGTTCGGGACGTCGCTCGTGATGACTTCGGCGTAGCGGCCGTTATATTCGTGGTGCAGTTCGTTCAGGTAATAGGCGAGCCTGGCCGCGTGGTGCTTGGTAATCGCGAACACGATGGCCTTGCCTGGACCGATCTTCTGCCCTGGCGCCAACTCCCGATAGTGCGCCCAGGCCAGCCGATCGAATTCTTGCATCATCTTCCGGTTGGTGTCCTCATTGGTCCACTTATGCTCGAACTCGACCGGGTCGTAATGCTCCTCCTCCACGTCGGCGCCTTCGGCCAAGAGGACCGTGATGCCAGTTGCAAACTTGTAGGGGACCAGGTAGCCCTCGCGAAACGCCTGCTGAATCGAATAGGCAAAATCCGGCTGATTGTCTTTGCAGTGATAAAACTGGAAAGTGTTCCGTTCGATGTAGGCGGAGGGAGTCGCGGTGAGGCCGATGTGCAGGGCATCGAAATGGGTTAGCGCGGTTTGCCAGGCGCCATAGATGGACCGGTGGCATTCGTCGGCGATGACGACGTCGAAATAACCGCTGGTGAACTCCGCATACCGGCCGATCATGGTTTGGAGTAGGCAGACAGTGATCTGTTTTTCTTGGCGAACCGCGCCGGGCTTGAGCCAGTAGCTCCCGTACTGGCTGAGGATGTCTTGCAGGGCTTCGATTGCCTGTTTGGCCAGTTGGTCTCGATCAACCAGGAAGAGGACGCGCTCTGCCCGGCCTGCTTTGATGAGGCGCTGAAGGTAGAGGCAGATCAGGTCCGTCTTCCCGGTTCCGGTGGGCAGCTCAATAAGGAACCGGCGCTTGCCCAATTCCACAGCCTGATCCAGCGCCTGCATAGCCTTTTGCTGGTAGGGACGAACCCGGCGTTGCTCCCCTTGGCGCAGGTAGAACTCGGGAATCTCGATCGTCGCCAGCGGCCGCCGCGTCTCCCTGACGTGGACCAGCCGTTCGAGATCGCGCCGGGAATAAAACGAGTTGACGATGCGCGCGTCGTCGTTGGTGTAGTCCCAGAAGTAGATCAGTTCACCATTGGTCAAGAAGATAAACGGCGCGCCGAGACTCCTGGCGTAGGGGAGCGCCTGGTGCTTAGCGGTGTAGGGATCGATGGCCGTGCGTTTCGCTTCGATGATGGCGAGCGGTCTCCCGTTCCGGTCGAGCAGCACATAGTCGGCTCGCCCGGCTTTCGGTTCACTCGCTCCTCCGGTCAATGAAGCTCCTCCGTGCCCAGCCGCTTCGGCCGAGGCGCTTGCGCCGCCAGGCAGCGTGGCCATTACCTCTGTCAGCACCATCGACTTGTCGGACGGGTCCCAGTCTGCTTGTCTGAGCAGGTCGTCGATCAGAATTCGCGCGTCCGTTTCCTTCGTAAAGTCCGGCATGCCCTTCCCTTGCAGAGCCGACATTCCGAGCTGGCTCCTTACACGCTGTCCGGCCGCATGCTCCGCAAGGTGCCTGCAGAACTGCAGCCTCAGGCGTGTTGCGGAGCGTAACTGGTCAGGGTCTGGATGGTCAACCCAACGCTCAGATACGCAGAAGGATAAGACAAGGCGGCCCAAAAAGCGACGGGGTCGAACCGAGGCGCAGCGTAATGAGCAGAAGCCAGAAACCGCTTTGTCGGGAGAGCCGTCCGGGGACGGGAAAACCCAACGGGCTTGGCGGCGCCAGGCCTCTTGAAATCCTCCATCCGGCGCGCTACTCAAATAGCGTGTTGGCCAGGAGGTGAAGTGATGGAAGTCGAAGGGAAGTTTACCCTGAAGAAGCGTGAGGACGGGCGGTTTGACGTGAGTTTCGAGCCGAAGGAGGAAGGCAAGGCGCCGAAACGCTCGCGCAGTTTTTCAAGCTACGACGGGATGCGCCGATACTTGCTGGACCTGGGGGTCAAGTCGGACAAAATTCCCGCGCTCGAGGAACTGCGACCCGGCCGGACCACCAGCATCAGCGACGTGAAGGTCGAATCGAGCCGGATCGCGGCCTGACCAACGGGAACGGGATTCAGAGCCTGGCTTCCCGGACCAGGTTGAACGGCGTCTAAGTAGCGCGCTGGAAGCGGGTGAAGCTCCCTTTCGCCGCCACCTCGCGTAGTCGCGCTTCCCTGGCTTGGGCGCCCAAGGCCGGACCCTTGTAGGCCAGCGACGCCGGCATGCAGATCGTCGTCGAGGCGGCATAGAACCCCGGCCGATCGGATTGAGGTTCTCCTCGGTCCTGTCGCCCAAGAACGGTTCCACAATCATACAGGTGCCGTCAGGCGCCAGAGAGTTACGCACGTGCTCGGCCGCGCCGACCGGATCGCCCATGTCGTGCAGGCAGGCGAAGTGGGCGACGAAGTCCTACCCCCTGCCCGGGTAGCCCGTGGACTTGGCAACCTTGAAGGTCACATTCTCCACTCCCGCCTCTTTCGCCCGCTTCCGCGCCGCCAGGATCGACGGCTAGTGATAGATAATGAAAGTCGCTTCCTTCACCCCGACGGAGGGCCAAGTCATGGAACAGTATCGGGTCAAGCCGGGTACGAAGCTCAAGCTCCGCAAACTCGATCCCGATGACACGGGAACCTACAAGAAGACTGCGAAAGACAAGGCGAAGGCGAAAGCGAAGACCAAGAAACTTGCTAAGAGCGTCGCTGGCCTTCAGGAACGACTGTACGCCAATGCGGACCGGGCGCTGCTCATCGTGCTCCAAGGCATGGACACCAGCGGCAAGGACGGCACCATCAAGAAGGTGATGCGCGCCGTCAACCCGCAGGGGTGCCGGGTGACGTCTTTCAAAGCTCCCACGCCGGTCGAGTCGGCGTATGACTTTCTGTGGCGCGTCCATCGGGAGGTGCCGCCGAAAGGCTATATCGGGATCTTCAACCGCTCGCACTACGAGGACGTGCTGATTACGCGCGTGCACGGCATGATCTCCGGACAGCGGGTCGAGGAGCGGTTCGATCGCATCAACGCTTTCGAAGAGCTGTTGCATGGAAACGGGACGACGATCCTGAAGTTCTTTCTGCATATCTCGAAGGACGAACAGCGCGAACGGCTGGAAGAGCGGGTGAATGATCCCGAGAAGCGCTGGAAATTCGATGCCGGGGACCTGGAGGAGCGGCAATACTGGGACGAATACATGGAGGCGTTCGAGGACATGCTCTCCGCCACCAGCACGGAATGCGCGCCGTGGTACGTGGTGCCGGCGAACCGGAAGTGGTATCGCAACCTGGTGGTCGCCGACACGGTTGTTTCAGCGTTGGAGGACATGAAGCTCACCTGTCCGCCTGCGCCGGCGGATGTGGACTTCGAGCATCTCACGATCGTATAGGACGAAAACGAAAAACGATCCCGCGTTGCGCGGCGTCGGGTCTGCGCGAGAACCCTTCCAGAGCCTCTTTCTACCCCATTGACACTCGCCTCCGTGAGGAGTACATAGACCCTGCAACCTGTCGAGTGATTGATCAGGTGCAGGGAGTCGGCAGACCGCGCGACTGTCATCAAGACTCCCGGGAGACTCCCGAACGGGAGGAGGTGGATTGATGGACGATCGTACTCCACCTGGCCAGAGCGGCCCGCCGAGTCGAGGGCGGGCTTCTGCTCGGTCATGCTAGCCGGTTCTTCAACGGCTGTGCCTCACGGCACCACAGACCACCCGGACTAGAGCCTTACAAAGTCGGAGAACCTGAGGCGAGCATGAGGAACACAAGCGCCTGGGAGTTACCGGTTCTCCCCCGACCAGAAGCCTCAGCAGCTCCCCAATCGCGCGGGTCTACCCGAAACAAGTAAAATACGATTACTCGGCGTCCTAAGCGCCATGCATGGGCTACCTTCCGGAGGGTAGCCCATGTCGTTTCCAGCCGTGTTCTCAACTTTCCATTCCACATATCCTCTGTAGTGCTCATGAGCCGTTGGCTCACCCTGTAGGATGAAAATCGACCCTCCCTCACCCTCCCCTTCGATGGGGGAGGGAGGGGGCAGCTGTTGGTTGTTTTCAAGGCGGGGCGAGGGGCTTTCCTTTTCCTCCGAGGGTGGCCTACCATATCTCCCACGTATGGCAGAGAGGAAACTCAAGGCTCCTAAACCGGTCGGAACGGCCCGCCGCCGCCGCAAACCCGCCGGCGCATCGGCCGGCCTGACCGCAACCGAGCTGCAGGCCGCCGCGCCGCCTGCCGACGTGGCGGAGCTGCATCGGGCGATCGAGAACGATGGGGGAAAGGTCCTGTCGGTCTACCGCGAACCCTATGGCGGAAAGTGGTTGGTCTTCGCGGCGTTGCCCATCGACCTGGTCGAGCCGACGCCGTATCAGCGGAATCTCTCCGACAGTCACGTGCGGAAACTGGAGGCGGTGATCGGGAAGATCGGGCGCTTCCTTGATCCGATCGTGGCGGTCCGCGCGCCTCGGGAGGGAGGTAGAGAGGTAGAGGGATATAGGGGTAAGGGGAGCGAAGAGTCGGGAAGCCGCGTCAAATACTGGACGCCGAACGGGCATCATCGGCTTTCCGCGATGCGGACGCTGGGAGCGAAAAGCATCACGGCGATCGTGGTGCCGGAAGCGTCGGCGGCCTATCAAATCCTCGCGTTGAACACGGAGAAGGCCCACAACCTGCGGGAGAAGGCCCTCGAGGTCATCCGCATGTACCGAGAGTTGGCTCGTCTGGACGATGTCACCGAGGAAACCTACGCGCTGGAATTCGAGGAGCCGGCGTTGATCACCCTGGGTCTCTGTTATGAGGAGCGGCCCCGTTTCAGCGGCGGCGCGTACCATCCGGTGCTGAAACGGGTGGATGAGTTTCTCAAGCAGCCGCTGCGCGCGGCGCTGGAGGTTCGCGGGCAGCGGGCGAAGGTCGTGCTGGCGTTGGATGATCTCATCGCGCAGCAGGTCGAAGCGCTGAAGGCCAAAGGCTTGACCAGTCCTTATCTCAAAAGCTTCGTGGTCGCGCGGGTGAACCCGATCCGCTTCCGGCCCAAGGATGCCGCCCCGTTGAGTTTCGATGAGGCGCTCGATCGTATGGTGAAGGCCGCAGCCAAGTTCAACCCGGACAAGATCAAGGCGGAGGATCTGGCAAGGTCGGGCGGCGCGGCGGAGGAAGGCGACTGAGGCACCCTGGTTGCGGGGGCAGTCTGGGTGCCGTTAGAATGACGTTTCCGAACTGTACCGCTGCTTCTGTGACGGCAGTGAAGGAGGAACCATATGGGGCTTGCGGATAACAAGTGCGTGCCTTGCCGGGGCGGCGTGCCGCCGCTGCCCGAAGCCCGCGTCCAGGAATTACTGAAAGAACTCGGACGCGGCTGGCAACTCAACAAAGACGGCCATCTGGAGCGGCTCTATACGTTCAAGGATTTCAAGCAGGCGTTGGACTTCGTGAACAAGGTCGGCGCGGTGGCGGAAGCGGAGGGCCACCACCCGGACTTGTACCTGGCCTGGGGCAAGTGCAAGGTCGAGGTCTGGACCCACAAGATCAACGGATTGACCGAGAGCGACTTCTACCTGGCCGCGAAGGCGGACCGGGAGTTCGAGCCTTTCCGGGCGACGGCGGCGTAAGAGCTGCGCCGGGCGGGCTGACCGAAGGGAAGAGACGATGAACGACAAGGCGCCGGTGGCGCTCGTCAACATGCCCTTCAGCTACTCGAAGTACCCGTCCATTCAACTGGGCACGCTCACCGCCCTGTTGAAGTCCAAGGGAATTGGCGTCGAGTGCCACTATCTGAACGTCCGGTTCGCCCACAAGATCGGCGTGCCGCTGTACGAATCGATCTGCGAGAAACGGGCGCTGTTCGGAGAATGGCTCTTTTCCTACCTGCTCTTCCGCGACAACCCGAAACGCGCCGACTATCCGCGCATGTTCAAGCCGGTCTTCGAACAGCTCTCGCGCGAGAGCGGACAGCCGGCGGCCTACTTCGACGAGATGGCCAACCGGATCGCGCCGCAGTTCCTGACGTGGGCCATGACGGCGATCGATTGGGGCCGGTACCGCATCGTCGGCTTCACCTCCACCTTCGATCAGAACGTCGCCAGCCTCACGATGGCGAAGCTCATCAAGGATCTGTATCCCCAGGTCAAGATTGTCTTCGGCGGCGCCAACTACGACGGCGACATGGGGCTGGAATACTTCCGCGCGTTCCCCTGGATCGACTTCGTGGTGGTCGGCGAGGGCGAGGAGGTCTTCCCGCCGCTGGTCACGCAGATCTTGGAAGGGAAGGACGATGCGTATCCCAAAGGCGTGGCCTATCGCAGAGACGGTCAGGTCCGGTTCGAGCCCAACCCGTCGCTCTTCAGCGACTTCGCGCGCACCGGCCCGCCCGATTACGACGACTACTACCGGCAGTTGGCGGAATTGGGCGCCGAGTCGTTCCGCGGGCTCGATCGCATTCTGCTCTATGAAGGCTCGCGCGGCTGCTGGTGGGGCGAGAAACACCATTGCACGTTCTGCGGGCTGAACGCGCAGAGCATGAAATTTCGGGCGAAGGCGCCCGAGCAGGTGATGCGCGAGCTGGAGTATCTCTCTAGCCGCTACGACACCACGCGCTTCCGGCTCGTCGACAATATCATCGACATGAAATACATCGAGAACCTGTTCGGGAGGCTTGCGGCGGAACACTGCGACCTCGATGTGTTCATCGAAACCAAGAGTAATCTCCAGAAGCAGCAGATCCGCACGCTGGCAGCGGGCGGCGTGAAATGCATGCAGCCGGGACTGGAGAGCCTGAGCCAGAACCAGTTGCAGGCGATGGACAAGGGCGTCAGCCCGATGCAGAACATCCTGTGCCTCAAGTGGAGTTATTACTACCGGATCGTCGTTTCCTGGAATATCCTGCTCGGCTTTCCCGGCGAGACCAACGAGGACTATCGTCGGCAGATCGAGTTGATCCCCTCCCTGTTCCATCTGCAGCCGCCCGAGGCGGTGGGCAAGTTCTGGTTGGAGCGGTTCAGCCCGTATTTCATGCGGCCCCACCAGTACGGCGTGCGGATCACCGGACCGGGGTTGGCCTACGAGTATGTCTATGACGCCCGGCAGGTCGACTTGATGAAGATCGCCTATGATTTCGAGTACAAACTGGAGGACTGGCAGGTCGATCCTGATGTCTACCAGGAGCTGGTAGATGCGGTACACGAGTGGCAGCGGCGGTATGCCTCCGACGACAAGCCGTTTTTGTATTATTCCAAGGCGATGCGGTACATCACCGTGTACGACGGGCGGAATCCCGGCTCGCCGACACGCGAGCGCTTCGATTGGCCGGCGTCGTTCATCATCGAATGTTGCAACGAGGCGCCCAAGTCGGCGGAGCAGGTTCGCAGCGCCCTGCAGGCGCGCGAGCCGCAGGCGGACTATTCGGCCGACACGATTGCGGCGCTACTCGCGCAATTGGCCGCGAAGCGCATGGTGTACGAAGAGAAAGGCAAATACTTGACCCTGGCTATTCCCGAGCATCCCTTCTTGTGACGGTCCGGGCCTGCGGGGCTCTTCCGGCTGCTTGCCTCGCTTCTCCTTTTCCGGAAGGAAACCGGCATGAAAGTTTTGGTTGTGGGAGGGACCGGGCAGCTCGGCGCCAACCTCGTCCGAGCGTTGCTGGCCAGAGGCGACCAGGTCCGCGTCCTGGTCCGGCCCATTCAGTCCAGCCGCCAGGCGGTCGGGCATCTGATGTTGCGCGGTCTCGAGATCGAACGGGTCGACGGCGACCTGAACGACGCAGAATCGCTGGTGCGGGCCTGTGAGGGGGCGCGTGTCGTCTACCAGGCGGCCAGCTACTACCCTTTGCAGACGATTCCCGTCGAGGCTGCGACGAAACAGGCGCTCACCGAAACCGGCAATCTGCTCCAGGCGGTGCAACGCGCCTCGGTCGAACGGCTCGTCTTCACCAGCACCCTGACGACGATCGGCTTCCCCGCGCAGCCCGGCCGACTCGCCGACGAGGACTGCGCGTTCACCACCAAATACAGGAACAACCCGTATCTGATGTCGAAGATCGCGATGGAGAACGAAGTGCTGGCGGCGGCCAAGAACGGCGTGCCGGCGGTGGTGATCAACCCGACCGCGTTTTTCGGCCCGTTCGACAGCAAGCCGACCAGCGGCACGCAGATTCTGATGATCGCGAAGCGGATGATGCCGGCGTACGTGGACGGACCCGTGAACGCGATCGATGTGCGGGACGTGGCGGAAGGCATGATTCTCGCCGCCGAGCGGGGGCGGGTCGGCGAGCGGTATATCCTCGGGAATTGGAACACCACGCAAAAAGAGCTCAACGCCCTGATCGCGCGGGTCGCCGGCGTGTGGCCGCCGTTGGTGCCGGTTCCGTTTGCGTTGGCCCGTGTCGGCGCCAAGTGGGGTGACACGGTGTTCCGCACGATCTTCCGTCGGCCGGCGCCTGTGCCCGGGTTCTTTGTGGAAATGCTCGCGCACATGCAGCAGTATGACTGCTCCAAGGCCATCCGCGAGCTGGGCTATCCGCGCCGCCCGGTGGAGCACGCGATCCGTGACGCGCTGGCCTGGTTCAAGGCGAACGGCTACCTGCCGGCATGATAGCGAAAGCAGGAATTATGAAGTAGGAATTGGGAATTGTCAGATCGGTCGTGTCGGGATCCATCTCCAACGTTCATCGTTCACTATTGCGGAGTGACTCATGGAGACCTATTACCATCCCAAAGACTTGGGTAAGTTCGCCGACATGGGCAAGGGCAACAAGGAATTGTGGGAAAAGTTCATGAGCTATTACAACGCCGTGTTTGCTGAGGGAACGCTGACGGAGCGGGAAAAGGCGCTCATTGCGCTCGGCGTGGCCCATGCCGTGCAGTGCCCCTACTGCATCGACGCGTACACGCAGGCGTGTCTCGAAAAAGGCTCGAACGTGGAGGAGATGACGGAAGCCGTCCATGTCGCATGCGCCATCCGGGGCGGCGCCTCGCTGGTGCACGGCGTTCAGATGCGGAACGTGGCGGACAATCTCACGATGTGAGCTCCGGGCAAGCCCCAAGGGGCGAGGAGGCTCTCAGGCGTTGCCCGGCGGATCGGGTTCCACCTCCGACAAGACCCGGGAGAAGCGGGCGCCGACGATGGCGGTGACCTTGGCCATGAGGTCCTTCACTTCGCTCCATTCATGCGGCAGGAGGTCGTGTTTGAGCTGAGGATGAATCGCCCACTCGGCGCTAACTTGCTTGCCGTTTCGGGATACGAGCACGCGGAGCAGTTCGACATCCCACACGTCGGGGTTTTTCTGAGCCGGCTGACTGACCTGGCCGGGCGGAACATAGGTTGCCATGGTGCCCCCCTGTAGAATGCGTGATGACGCATCTTAGCCCATCTCGTCGGCTCCTGTACACCGGGTGCGGTCCGGGAAGTCGCCGCCGGCGTTCAGCCCAGCGCCAGGACCGCCAGCATGGCTTCATGGATCAGCCCGTTACTGGCCACCAGTTCCTGATCGTAGATTGAGAGCGGCCCGCCTTTGAAATTCGACACTCGCCCGCCCGCCTCCCGGAGGATCACCGTTCCGGCCGCCATGTCCCATGGCTGCAGCTTCAGTTCCCAGAAGCCGTCGAATCGACCGGCGGCGACATAGCACAGGTCGAGCGCGGCCGTGCCCGTGCGCCGCAGCCCTTGCGCGCGCAACGCGAATCGGGCGAAGTGATCCAAATTGTTGGCCGGCGTGTCCCGGATGTCGTAGGCAAAGCCCGTGACGAGCAGGGCCTGATCGAGCCGTTGCACGGCGGAGATATGAATGCGGGCGCCGTTCAGGTACGCGCCCTGTCCGGCCACGGCCGTGAACAGCTCGTCTCTCGTCGGATCGTACACCACTCCCAGCAGACACTGTCCGTCGTATTCCAGGCCGATCGACACGCAGTAGGCGGGATACCCGTGCGCGAAGTTCGTGGTTCCGTCCAATGGATCGATGATCCACTGAAACGGAGAAGGGTCGCCGATCTGTCGCCCTCGCTCTTCGGCAAAGATCCGGTGCGAGGGGTGGGCAGCCTTGATGCAATCGACGATCGCCTGCTCGGCCCGGTGGTCCGCATCGGTTACCAGGTTCACGACGTTCTTGTATTCGATCCGAAAGCCCGAGCGCGCATGCTGCTGCAGGATCGCACCGGCCTTCCGGGCCGCTTCCACAGCGATGGTCTTGAGACTGTCGCAAAAGGAGACAGAGAGGGGAGGTATCACGTCGCTCATCGTGCCCGATCATAACACGGAACGACTGCAGGAACGCCGGCGCGGGCGATAGCCGATCGAGTTCGTGCGAGAATCAACAAGAAGCCGAGCCCAGGATTATTCAGGACCGTGGTTGGCGTGAGGCTCTTCCTGCATTAACTCGTAACCATTTGAAAAATTGCATGTGATGAACTATAAGCCTTATTGAGCAAGGCTTTTCTTGCTTTTAAATGCATACTGGATTCGTGAGCATGTTGGATGATCGATGAATATATTTGAGACTTGTAATGTTTTTAGTTGACAAATACGCAAAGCAATGCTATAAAGCAAGCATGCTTCTGAGAGGTGGGGCTTGTGGAAGAATTGACAGACATCCTGGTCGGTCTGGAGCAGCGAATCAGCGCTTATCGCAACCGCCTGCAGGAGTTGGAGAAAAAGCGCCGACGCCTCGATGAAGAAATTGCGACGATCAAAAAGTATCTCGAACTCGCCGAGACTCTCTACCGGGTGGAAGCCGACAAAGCAAAGCTCGCCAGCCTTTCCAGCCAAATCATCACCGATGAGAAGGGGGCCCGTCCGCTTCCGGTCACGGACGTTACGGATCAATCTCGGGAGATCCTGCTGGGCCGCACCAAGTACGTCGGGAAAAGCGTGCCCGAGGCCGCCTATCAGATTCTCCGCGAAGCCAACCGGGCGATGCACGCGAAGGAATTGTTGCAACGTCTTGTCGAGGGTGGATTGCAAATCAAAGGGAAAACGCCGCTGACGTCGGTCGCGACATCATTGAAGCGCGATAAGCGGTTCAGAAAAGTGGGCCCCAACACATTTGAGGCGCTGGAAATCCCTCTGACCGAAGCCGTGTAAGCTGACGTCGGCGGGGTCGTGTTTCTAATCGCGAAGGGAGGTGAGAGTCTTGGCGACGAAGAAGGCAGCGAAGAAGAAGAAGAAGTAACCCCGCCTCGGTTCAACGCCGGGGGTGAGGCCACTTGCCTCCGGCGTTCTTTTTTCTCTTACCACGATCGCCTCTTCACGACGGTTTCTAAGAGCGTTGAGCTCACTCCGCACCATGAAAAATCCCCTCCCCGAGACCCTCCCCCTTGAAGGGGGAGGGGAGGGTGGGAGTGAAGCCGACGGCTGAGAGCTGACCGCTGACGGCTTTTCCTACACAGTCCCCATGAGCGATGGCTCACCCACACACGATGAACATCATGAGAGGGCGAGAGGAAAGAGGCTTGGGGCAAGAGGGGAAGAGACTCCGACCTCTAGCCCAGGGCCTCTGGCCCCGAGCCCGTTTTCAAAGGATGAAGAGAGATTATTGGACGGTGGAGGCGTGCATGGCCAGGCCATAGGCCGGCCGAGGGACGTTGACCACGGGGCGAGAAGCGGAGGCGGCGCTGCCCTCGTGCAGGTTCAGTAACACCCATTTGTCGGGCTGCTGAAGAATGTGTTCCACCAGCTTGGTGTGGAGGGCATGTCCGGACCGTTCGGCGATCAGATGGCCGATGAACGGAACGCCCAGCAAGGCGATGTCTCCGATCAAATCGAGCACCTTGTGCCGAACGAACTCATCCTGATACCGGAGACCGGACGTGTTCAGGACCCCGTCGCGGGTCAGGACGATCGTGTTGTCGAGCGAACCGCCTTTGGCGAGGCCTCTCGACCAAAGCGCTTCGACTTCGTGCAGGAAGCCAAAAGTCCTGGCGTCGGCGATGTCCCGTTCGAACGCCGAGACGGAATGGTCGTAACTATAACTCTGCGTCTGAATCAGAGGATGGCTGTACTGAATGGAGTACGTGATCCGCGGCGTCGAGCTGGGCTCGATTCTGATCCGCTTCGATCCGTCAACGACCTCGATCGGTTGGGTGATCTTTAAGAACGGCTGAGGACGGTGTTGCGGGATGATCCCCGCCGCTCGGACCATCTGCACAAAGGGTCCGGCGCTGCCGTCCATCACCGGCACTTCTCCGGCGTCCAGTTCAACATAGACGTTATCGACTTCCAAGCCGGCGAGCGCGGCGAGGATATGCTCGATGGTCTTGACCTGGGAGCCCTGACCGCTGATCGCCGTGCAGAGTTCGGTCGAGGCCAGGTTCTCGACCGAAGCGCCGAGCGCGATATGGGAAGACCCGTTCCGAACAAGAAAGACGGTACCCGTGTCCGGCGGCGCCGGTCGAAGGGTGAGCGTGACAGGCTGACCGGTGTGAAGGCCCACTCCTGAGCAGGAAACCGTGTCCGCGATCGTGTGCTGAGAACGCATCGGATCTGAACGCCCCTATGAAGACCGGGAAAGGACATAGCAACGGGCATGCCATAGCGGTATGCTCTCGAAAACTCTGTAACGCTATGAAATCGTTTAGCAGATTCGTTCAGGCTGGATAAATGGTCTTGTTGTAAAAAACTCACACGTGTGGCTTTTTCACGGGGAATTTTAGATGTCTGCGCCTCACGGCCTCGGCTCGAGTTCAATGAGCCCCTTCCGGATCGCCAGGATCGCGGCCTGTGTGCGATCGTAGACTTGGAGCTTGTGAAAGATATTCCGCACGTGGTTCTTCACCGTTTTTTCGCTCAAGTCCAGGCTGTTGGCGATCTCTTTATTGGTCTTCCCGTCCGCGACGAGCCGCAGCACGGTGATCTCCCGTTCCGTTAAATCGTGTTCCACCCACGACGGCTTTTTCCCCTTCTTCTGCGCCATCAATGAGAACTCCGCGAGGATCTTGCTGGCGACCGACGGGTGAATCAGCGACTCTCCGCGATAGATGGCGCGGATGGCCGCCACGATCTGGGACGACTCGGAGTCTTTCAGGAGATAGCCGGTCGCGCCGGCGCGAACCAGGTCGAAGATGTACTGCTGTTCCTCGTACATGGTCAGCGCGACGATTCCCATGTGCGGGAACTCGCGCTTGATCTGTCTCGTGGCCTCTACGCCGCCCATCCTGGGCATGCTGACGTCCATCAGGATCACGTCCGGAAGCAAGGCTCGGGCCTTTTCGATCGCCTCGAGCCCGTCCTGGGCCTCCCCGACGACTTGAATGTCCTCTTTCGTCTTGAGGATGGCGGCGAGCCCTTCCCGCACCACGCGATGGTCGTCCGCGATCAACACCTTAATTTTTTCCATGCCGGGCCGCCTCCTTCTTCACGAGGGGGACGCGCACCACCACCTGCGTTCCCCGTCCTTTCTTCGAGTCGATCCTCGCTTCTCCCCCGACCAGCCGCGCCCGCTCCACGATGCCGCGGATGCCGAAATGGTCCCACTTCTCCGGATCGCGCGCAACAGCCTCCATGTCGAACCCGATCCCGTCGTCCGCGATCGTGACGGTCAACAGGTCGAGCCCGATGTCCAGTCGAACTTGGACGCGGCCAGCCTTGGCGTGCTTTTGCACGTTGCTCAACGCTTCCTGCACGATCCGGAACAAGAAGATTTTGGTCCGCGGAAAGAGGAGATTTTCATCGCCGCTGAGCGCGAACTCGGTCTTGATATGGTACTGCGTTTCGTAAGACCTCAGGTAATTCGTCAGCGCCGGAATCAGCTCCATTTTGTCGTAGTGCACCGGACGGAGGTTGAAGATCACCTGGCGGGCTTCCTGAATGGCCAACTTGAGCTGGGCCTTGGTCTCGCGCAGCGTCGCCTGACAGGCTTTCGGGTCCTTGCGCAGGAGTTCCTGGCACAGGTCGAGTTTGAAGTTCACGCCGGCCAGGCTCTGGACCAGGCCGTCATGAATTTCGCAGGCGATGCGCGTGCGCTCCTCCGTCACCGCCGCCCCGGCCTCCTTCACATAGAGCCGGTACAGGGATTGATACTTCGCGAGGGTTTTTTCGATTTCGGCCGTCGCCCGAATGCGGGCTTCGATGAGCTGCCACATGAACTTGGCGCTGGCTCCGCCGATGACGGCCACGCCCATGCGGTGAAACTCCTGCAGCGTCCGCTCGACGTCCGGATTGCCCGTGACGTCGATGATCAGATCGACCCGTTCCATGTCGAGCAAATCGCGATAGTCGCGCGTGACGGGGATGCGTAATCGCTTGGCCAGGCCGAGGCCGGGCGCACGGGGATCGATCTCCGCGACGCCCACGATTTGCACCAACGGGTCCGTCGCGAAGATCTCCATCAGCGCCGTCCCGCCTCGCCCGGCGCCGATGATGGCGACATGCGTGGCTCCGGCGGCGCGGCGTTTCGGGCCGCGGATCGGTTTCGTCCGCGATCGTCTGAGAGGCACGGTCGGCATGCTCGGTGTCGGCGGCGCCGGTCGTCAAACCGGGCGACCCTCTCCATCCCACGCGGCGGGCCGCGGCGCCGGGAGCGGGACTCGCCCCTGACCGGGTACAGGCGTCGTGAAAGTGAAACAGAGGCGTGCCGGAACGAGACGGGCGCCGGGCTACTTGTCTCGCCGCTGTTGGGCCAGCGCTTTCAGTTCATCCATGAACTGGTCGATGTCCTTGAACTCCCGATACACCGACGCGAAGCGGACGTAAGCGACTTGGTCGAGTTGATGCAGTTCCTTCATGACCTCTTCGCCGATGGTCCGGCTCTGGATCTCGCTCTCGCCCATCTCTTGAATGCGTTTTTCGATCCGGTCCGTGACCGCCTCGATAATCGCCGTGCTGATCGGCCGCTTTTCGCAGGCCTTCTTCAAACCGGCCAGGATCTTGGATCGATCGAACGGCTCCCGGCGCCCGTCCTTCTTGACGACGACGGGCAGGCTCTCCTCGACGCGCTCGTACGTGGTGTAACGGCGTTTGCAGGAGAGGCATTCGCGGCGCCGGCGGATAACCTCGCCCTCTTTCGCCATCCGCGAGTCCACAACCTTATCTTCAAGCTCGTCGCAGAACGGACATTTCACAGGCGGCCAACCTACTCACGCGGGGGACGATTCGTAGGAATAGAAAATGGGGAATCGGTCGCACAACGCCTTCGCCTGGGCGCGCACGTCGGTGTGCGCCTGCGTGTCGTGAGGGCGTTGGAGCACCCGGTCGATCAAAGAGACGATCTCGCCCATCTCCCGTTCCCGCATCCCTCGGGTCGAGACGATCGGTGTTCCCAGGCGAATGCCGCTCGCCACCGCCGGCGGCTTTTCGTCGTAGGGAACGGCGTTCTTGTTGACGATGATGCCGGCCGCATCCAGCGCGGTCTCGGCTTCCTTCCCGGTGATGCCTTTGCTCGTCAGGTTCACCAGCATGAGGTGCGTGTCCGTGCCCCCCGACACGATCCGATACCCGCGGTCCACCAGGCCTTGGGCCAGGGCACGCGCGTTGGCCAGCACCTGCCGCTGGTACAGCTTGAAACCGGGCGACAGCGCTTCTTTCAGGGCCACCGCCTTGGCGGCGATGACGTGCATCAGCGGGCCGCCCTGCAGTCCCGGGAACACGATCTTGTCCACGGCCTTGGCGTGCTCCGCCTTGCACATGACGATGCCGCCGCGCGGCCCGCGCAGGGTCTTGTGGGTCGTGGTCGTCACGAAGTCGGCGTAGGGGACGGGGTTGGGATGCAACCCCGCGGCGATGAGGCCGGCGATGTGGGCGATATCGACCATCAGATAGGCGCCGACGGACTGCGCGATCTGCTGGAAGCGGGGGAAATCGAGCGTGCGGGCGTAGGCGCTGGCCCCCACCACCACCATGCGCGGACGACAGTCTTCGGCGATTCGCTGAACCGCGTCGTAATCGATCGTTTCGGTCTCGCGATCGACGCCGTAGGAGAAGGCCCGGAAAAGGGTGCCGGAAAAATTGACGCGGCTCCCGTGCGTGAGATGGCCGCCCTGCGCGAGGTCCATCCCGAGGATCGCATCGCCCGGCTTCAGCACGGCGAGGTAGGCGGCCATGTTGGCCTGCGAGCCGGAATGAGGCTGCACGTTGACGTGCTCCGCGCCGAAGATTTGCTTCGCCCGCTGGATCGCCAGCTCCTCGACCGTATCCACGTGCTGGCAGCCCCCGTAATAGCGCTTGCGGGGATACCCTTCGGCGTACTTGTTGGTCATGAGGCAGCCCTGGGCCGCCAAGACCGCCGGACTGGCGAAGTTTTCCGACGCGATCAACAGGAGCTTCTCGCGCTGGCGCTGTTCCTCCGCGCGGATGGCCTCGTACACGTCGAGGTCCGTCACTTTCAGAGCATCCATCGAACCGATCGCGTCACTCATGTCGCGCCTCCGCCCCTTTCTTGGCTGTCTCGGTGATCCGGTGTGTCACGGTGAATCGCTCCCGGGCGGGTCCCCGGCTTACTCCTTGGCGGAAGCCTCCGGCTCCTGCTTTTTCACGACTTGAACGGTCACGCTGGCGGTGATGTCGCGCGGCAGCTTCACGGGAACGGTGAATGTGCCGAGCTCCTTGATCGGCTGGGCCAATTGGATTTTCCGGCGGTCGACGGTGAAGCCCTGTTCGGCCAAGCCCTCCGCGAGATCTTTCGCGGTCACGGACCCGAACATCTTGTCGTCCTTGCCGACCTGTGCGGTGACGGTGAGCGAGACGGCGGAGATCTTTTTCGCCAACGCTTCGATCTCCAGTCTCTCTTTCTTCGCCTTTTCCGCCATCATGCGTTTCGCATGTTCAAAGGCCTTGATGTTGCGGCTGTTCGCCTCGAGCGCCTTCCGGCGCGGCAAGAGATAATTGCGCGCAAATCCGTCCGAGACATCGATCAGGTCGCCCAGATGGCCGATCCCTTCGAGCGTTTCCTGGAGAATCACTTTCATGACCCTAACTCCTTCTGTTGGAAAGAGAAAAAGAATACTGACCGGACGACGAAAAGTCAATTCGCGAATGGCGCGTGATGATGTCAAGCCGCGTGTAGAAATCTCATGTTCTCTTTCGATCGTTGCCGCCGCCCGCACCACGGCGCGCGGTGCATGATCTTCGCCGCTCGGCCCACCTGGACAGGTCAGTCGGCACATCATTAAGATACGGCGGATTCAGAGGGGGACATGCCCGCATGAAGGTCCGGGAACTGCTCGACGACTTTGCTGCCAAGCTCGAGAGGGAACGGGCGCGAGCCGCGACCAAGGGATGGGACGCCCCGGTGTCCCTCGCGAACGGCCGGTTGTGCGCCACGGCGGGCAACCTCTCCTTGTATGAGTTCGAGTCCGCCCAGGCCACGGCCCTGGCTGAAGATTGGCCCGTCACGATTATTCCGCCGGATGAGGCCGAGCCGACCGAAGGCATCGTGCTGGGGTATCGCGGGAATCGGCTGTTGGTGCAGACATTCGACGGCTTGGGCCAAGTCGTGTCTTCCGCGACGCTGGTTCCCGATGCCTCGGGCTTTCTCGAGACCGCCTCTCGCCGCCTGGCCGACATGGCGGCCAAGGCCGATACCTACACGCTCGGCGCAGCGGAGCGGTTGTTGCCTTGGCTGGCGCCGGGTCAGCCGGCGAACGGACAGACGCCGCTTCCCACCGCGTCCGCCTCCGTCCTCACGACCATCTGGACCGAAGAGGTGACCGCCCGCCGGCAGAGACTCGCCGCGCTGGCGGTCGAGTTGGTCCGCCTGAACAAACGCCTGCTCCTCGTCAGCCCGAGCCACGCCGCGGCGGACCAGGTGTTCGGCCTGATCGCCAGGGCGATGAAAGGAGCCGGGCTCCCCTACAGGAGCCACCTGTGCCGGTATGAATTGCCGCTCGAACGCGAGGTCGCCGGCATCGCGCTCCAGGAACTCGGCTTTGAAGCGCAGATGCACCAGTTCTATGCCAAGTCGAGGGCCGACAAGGCGGCGCTGCGCAAAAAATACGAACGCTTCCGGGATCTCAGTCCGCTCCTGGCCTACAAGGCGCAGAAGCAGCGGGATCTGGACGAAGTCAAACTGCTGGAATGGCGCCTGCTGACGCAGCTCACCGAATTGCAGGACAAGATCAAAGAGATCGATGCGACGGTCTCGGCCTACGAGTCGCTCCCGATCTGGAAACGACTGGGGATGCAGGCCGTCGGGAAAAATCTCGAATCGTTGGCCGAATACCGCAAGCTCTATGACCAGCAGGCGCAAGGCCTCCGGCGCGAGATCGACGTCGCCAAGCGCCGGATCGAGGAACTGGCGCCGGAAGCGGCCGTGCCGAAAGACCTCCGGCCCGAGTTCGAGGAGCTCAAGGCGGAGGTCAAACGGCTCGGGGGCACCAAGAAGATCAGGGAACTGCTGGCGGCGGAAGAAGGCACCAACCGCCAGGCCTTTATTCAGAACCGCCGTCTCGTCGCCACGACCGCCGCGCGCGTCGTGGCGGATCCGCTCTTCGGTCGCGTGCGCTTCGACGTGCTGCTGGCCGATGAAGCGCCCTGGATTCCCGGCGCCTTCCTGCTCGCCGCCGCCGGACTGGTCCGCGAGCGCATCATTTTGAGCGGCGATACCCGCGACATCGCCGCCGCCGGCTGTTGGACGGCGTCGGATGAGATGATTCGCTGGGGACGGCAAGCGCAGCCGTCGTCCGCTTGACGCCGCGTCCGCGAATTCGGGATAATCCCCTCCCCGACAGCGTGCCGAAGTGGCGGAACTGGCAGACGCACTAGATTCAGGGTCTAGCGCCCGCAAGGGTGTCCGGGTTCAAATCCCGGCTTCGGCACCAAACAAAGCTCGCTCCTACCGTGGGCTATTTTTCGGTGTGCCGTATCTGGAACCCACGGGAAACACCTGAGGCAGCTTCCTTTTCTGTAGTGGCCAGGCGGCGTGGCGCGTACCGCCGACTCTTCATCGCCTTTTCGTAATTGTCGTCGGCGGATAAGCACCTCCAGTGGATGAAGCTTTTCTCATCCTAAACAGTGCCTTGCTCGCCCCGGTCCCTTGCCATGGCTCCTGGCGACTGGATAGAACCTTCCGCTGAGCATTCTCGCGTTTTCACGCGTGTGCTCGGCGCGAGCCACCGCCGGGCACCGTTCTTCGATACAGAACTTCTATTGGCCCTCGAAAGCCCAACTCCTGATTTCTGAGGAACAGTCTTCTCAGGAGAATTGAGTCCCTCGCGCTCCTCACCCTCAGACGTATGAACCTCCCATTTTCTTGTCCGCCTTTTCTTACACTCCAGGCGCATGACCGAGAACGAAGAAATCCTGGTAATTCCTCAAACGGGGTATCGAGTCAGCGTGCGATTTCCGGTAAACTGAGCGCCGCTCAGGGCGAAGTCATTTGGCGCGATAGTGACTCGCGAAGTAGCCGGAATGCACGCCCTCAGGTCACCGCACTTCCACGCGTCGGTATGTTGGCGACGGTTCGCGACCGCCGCAGCATTATCAGCGCGATCGAATCGTTTCATGGCGGGACAGAGTGCCGGCTCGACTTGGTCACGGTGGAGTACGCCGACAAGGAAGTCTCAGGGGTTAGGATGGTCCTCCAAGCCTAGATAGAACGCAGTATGACCGTCACTTTCAACGACATCGAAAAGCTCGAATCCGATCTCTGGGAGGCGGCGGACAATCTCCGCGCCAACTCCAAGCTCACCTCCAGCGATTACTTCATGCCCGTGCTGGGTGTGATTTTCTTGCGGCATGCGGCGAACCGCTTCCAAGCGGCAACCCGGCAAATCGAAGAAGACCAAGCCGCCGGCAGGATGCCCAAACGTAAGGTACGGCCTGAAGACTACCTGGCGCGTCGTGCGCTCTACCTGCCTGAGAAGGCCCGCTACGACTGGATCATGGAGCAAGCGACCACCAGAGGTAGCGACCTGCCGAAGCTCGTCACCGAGGCGATGACCGCGATCGAAAACGGATTCCAGCCTCTTGCCGGTGTGTTGCCGAAAGACTATGGCATCTTCGAAGCCAAGGTCCTCGAAGATTTGATGCGGCTATTCAACAGTGAGCAGATCAGGCAGGCGTCAGGCGACGTGTTTGGCCGCATCTATGAGTACTTCCTTGCCAAGTTCTCCGTCCAGAAAGCGCACGATAACGGGGAGTTTTTTACTCCGCCTTCGCTGGTCCAGATGATCGTCAATGTGATCGAACCCGACCACGGTATCGTATTCGACCCAGCCTGCGGTTCGGGTGGCATGTTCGTCCAATTGAGCCATTTCATCGAACAGGAGGGCGGCGACACGGCGAAGAAAGTCGTTTTCTATGGCCATGAGAAGAATCGGGATACAACCCATCTGGCAATCATGAATCTCGCGGTTCACGGGCTGGAGGGCAAGATCGCGAGCGAAGCGATCACGTACTATGACGACCCCTTCACGCTCGTCGGCAAATGCGACTTCGTGATGGCCAATCCACCCTTCAACGTGGATTTGGTGGACGCCGAACGCATCAAGGGTGACCGGCGTCTGCCTTTCGGCCTGCCGGGCGTGAATAAGCAGAAGAAGGTCAGCAACGGCAACTACCTCTGGATCTCCTACTTCTGGAGCTATTTGAACAGCAAGGGCCGCGCCGGCTTCGTCATGTCTTCCCAAGCGTCCAGCGCCGGTCACGGCGAGAAGGAGGTGCGGAAAAAGATTGTCGAGACGGGGGATGTGGACGTGATGATCTCGATCCGCTCCAATTTCTTCTACACCCGCACCGTACCCTGCGAGCTGTGGTTCTTCGACCGGGGCAAGCCCGCCGACCGCAAGGACAAGGTGCTGATGATTTGACGCCCGGAACGTCTACCGGAAAGTAACCCGGAAGATTTACGACTTCTCGCCCGAGCAGATGATGAACCTCGCCGCCATTGTCTGGCTTTACCGAGGCCAGCACAGGCGCTTTCTCTCACTGGTGAAGGAGTACCTCAGGCACCTGTGCGAGGAAAGCGACCAGGTTCCCGCCAAGCTCGATGCCTTCGAAGCCAGGCTCAGAGACCTGCAAGGCCGGTTCGACCGGCTCAACGAGGTCATCTCGACGCATACTGAGCTCGAAGCAGTCAAAAAGCGGGCGTTTGCGGATGCAGTCGGCGAACTGCGCGAGGCAGCCAATCTGTACAAGACCGACCGGAAGAAGGTCCTCGCCGGCCAGCAGGCGTTCAGCCAGAGATACGCCAAGGCGCTGCCGGACAAGAACGAGAAGAAGCACGCCGCGCGTCAAGCGTTCGATCACATCGCCGTGGCACTGCACGACCTCATCAAGCAGGTGGATTTACTCTACAAGCTTGCTGCGCGCATCGCCGATCTCGCCTCAGAAGTATCCCTCGCCCCCGGCAACGGGGAACAGGATCGGGGTGAGGGGATGTCCTGCGACCGCCGCGCCGCGGCCAAGCTCGTGAAGCAGCTCGATGAAGAGCGCAAGGTCGCAGTCGAGCAGATGAAGCGCGCCATCTACTTCCACCGGCAGACCGTGTGACTTCAGGACCGCTTTCCCAAGGCTGAGTTGCAAGCTGTGCCGGGACTGGTCAAGTTGGTTGATTGCAAGGAGATCGAGGCCGCCGACTGGAGCCTCACGCCCGGCCGCTATGTGGGTGTTGCCCCACCGGAGCAGGACGAGGACTTCGACTTCGAGCAGACCCTACGCGACATTCACACCGAACTGGCCGATCTGAACAAGGAAGCAGCGGAATTGGCGGCGAAGATTCAGGAGAACTTCGAGGAACTAGGGGCATGAAGTGGACGACGAAACCTTTAGCTGAAGTTGCGGACTTCCGCTTGGGAAAGATGTTGGACGAAAAGAAAAACAAAGGAGAATCCCTCCCTTACCTTGCCAACATCAACGTGCGCTGGGGTGAGTTCGATTTGGAAGGTCTTCGTGAGATGCGGTTCGAACATGACGAGATGGACCGGTACGGTTTGAAATACGGCGATATCGTCATGTGCGAAGGTGGAGAACCGGGGCGCTGTGCATTGTGGAAAGACGCTGTGCCAGGAATGATGATCCAGAAAGCGCTCCATCGCATTCGTCCTCATGACTGCCTTGACAATCGCTTCCTATATTACTCCTTTCTTCATCTGGGTAGGCGAGGGGCGTTCACGCCCCTCCTTACTGGTGCGACGATCAAGCACCTTCCTCGGGAAAAGCTTGCCAAGGTAGAGATTGCGTTCCCTTCCCTCGAAGACCAGCGTCGCATCGCCGACATCCTGTCCGCCTACGACGACCTGATCGAGAACAACCGGCGGCGGATGGCGCTGTTGGAGGAGGCGGCGCGGCAGCTCTATCGCGAGTGGTTTGTCCGCCTCCGCTTCCCCGGCCACGAACACACCCGCATCATCAACGGCGTGCCGGAGGGGTGGGGGGAAAAGCGGCTCGCAGAAGTCGCCGAGATCAAAGAGAATCGCTTCCCGCCTCGTTTGATGGTGAGATCGAGTATATAGATATCTCCTCGGTCACGCCGGGTTCGATCAACGAGACGACGCGCTACGACTTCAGGGACGCGCCAAGCCGTGCGCGCCGAGTCGTTCAGCACGGCGACATCATCTGGTCGTGCGTTCGGCCAAACCGCAGGTCTTACGCGGTCATCTGGCAGCCAGCACCCAATCTGATCGCCTCAACAGGGTTCGCCGTCCTAACACCCTCTACAGTTCCGACGGCCTACTTGCTCCAAGCGACGACCACAGATGCTTTTGTTGGATACCTGGAGAACCATGCTCGCGGTGCTGCCTATCCGGCTGTCGTTGCAAGTGATTTTGAGCGGGCCGAAATTCTTGTTCCACGGTCCGCGCTTCTTGGAACATTCAACGAACTAGCGGAGCCACTCCTCTCTCAGTCTCATATTCATCGGCTTCAGAACGTGCGGCTCCGCGCCGCCCGTGACCTCCTGTTGCCGCGCCTGATGAGTGGGGAGATGCCTGTCTAAGGCCTCGCATACTATTTCATCGATAGTCGCTTGACAGGCGATTTACCCATATATACAGTGCAGCCATGAAAAAGGGCTTGGGAGAGATCGAACGGCTCCTGTTTGCGTATGTTCAGATGCGGGGACAAACGACCGTCCGGGCGGGTGAATTGGTGCGACCACTGCATTTGTCCGCGCCGCGCGAGCGCAATCTGCTCAGTCGGCTGGCCAAAGCCGGGTGGATTGCCCGCGTTCAACGCGGGCTGTATCTCGTGCCACGAAAACTGCCGCTCGGCGGCAAATGGAGTCCGAACGAAGTGCTGGCCTTGAACACACTGATGAAAGAACGCAAGGGGCGATACCAACTCTCCGGGCCCAATGCTTTCAATTATTACGGTTTTGATGAGCAGGTTCCCGTCCGACTGTATGCGTATAACAACCGGATATCGGGGGACTGGAAAATCGGCGCAGTCGACATGACCTTGATCAAGGTGGCCGATGAGCGGCTTGGTGACACGACGACAGTGCCGGCGCCAGACGGAGAGACCGCGGTCTATTCTTCGCGGGTTCGGTCGTTGGTCGATGCCGTGTATGACTGGTCTCGCTTTAACGGCATCCCGCGCGGGTATGCGTGGATTCGTCGGGAGTTGAAGGCCCGGCGGATCAGCGCGGCGGAGTTGGTGGCGTGCACCCTGCGCTACGGCGATAAAGGGACGATCCGAAGGATGGGTGCCCTGCTGGAACGGGAAGGCGTCGAGGAAAAATTGTTGCGCAAGCTGGAACGGGCTCTGACGCGAACGAGCAGTCCCATCCCATGGAATCCACGAAAGCCAAAACGGGGCACCGTGAATCCGCGCTGGGGCGTGGTGATGAACGACCGGATGTGATGTCCATGCCAGATCTCTTCACGCCAATCGAGCTGTTTCGTGAAGCGCTTGGTTTCACCAGCCAGCACCATGGTTTTCCTGAGCGTCTGATCGAGAAGGATTATGTCTGCACGGTGCTACTGGAGGCTTTGACTGCGACCCACGACGGCCTCGTGTTCAAGGGCGGCACCTGCCTCGCAAAGGTGTATGCCGATTTCTATCGCATGAGCGAAGATTTGGACTTCGTCATTCCCATGCCGGTGGATGCGCCTCGATCGGCGAGAAGCGCGCGGGCGAAGAGACTGAAGGACTTCGTCGCCGCGCTTCCGGATCAGTTTCCCTTTGTGCGTGTGGTCGAACCGCTGACTGGCGCGAATAACTCGACGCAATATAATGCGGTCATCGGGTATGCCTCGTCCCTTGGGGGACGAGACGAGACGATCAAGATCGAGGTGGGTCTTCGGGAGCCTCTGGTGCTGCCGCCTGTCGATGGCCAAGCCAAGACGATTCTTCTCGATCCTGTGTCTCGCGAACAGCTTGTTCCCGTCAAGCCGGTGCGATGCATTTCCAAGATCGAAGCGTTTGCCGAAAAGTTCCGGGCGGCTTTGTCCCGCCGGGAACCTGCGTTGCGTGACTTCTTCGATTTGGACTACGCCGTTCGGACCCTGGGCCTGAAGCCGGACAATACCGAGCTGGTCGCGCTGGTGCATGACAAAATACAGATCCTCGGTAACGATCCGGTCGATGTCTCGGCAAGCCGGTTGTCCGCACTGAGGCAACAAGTTGAACCTCAACTGCGGCCGGTTTTACGAACCGAAGACTTTAGGGCGTTCGATTTGGACAGAGCCTTCGGAATCGTGGCTCAAATGGCGAACCAGTTGAGTGTCCGCCGATGATCACCGACATCAACAGTGAGGATCGACTGGTCCAGCAAACGTTCGCAGGCTACCTGCACGACCGCCTCGGCTGGGAGAGTGTCTATGCTTATAACGAAGAGACGTTCGGACCGGAGGGCACGCTGGGGCGCATGTCGGAACGCGATGTGGTGCTCGTGCGTGATTTGCGCGCGGCGCTTGAACGGCTCAATCCCGACCTGCCGCCATCAGCCCGCGAGCAAGCGATCGAGAGGCTCAGGCGCATCGACTTCGCGCGCTCGCTCTTGCAGCACAACCGGGAGTTCTACGGCTTCATTCGCGGTGGCGTCCCGGTCGAGTGGCGCGAGGCTTCCGGTGAAACCCGCCATGCGCACGCCCAGGTGATCGACTTCCGGCAGGCTGCTAGTAACCGCTTCCTCGCCGTACGCGAGTTGAAAATCCAGGGCGTGCGGGTGCCCCACTACAATCGGCGAGCGGACTTGGTGTGCTTCGTCAACGGCCTGCCGCTGGTCTTCATCGAGCTGAAGGCGGTCTACCGAACCATTCGCGCCGGGCTCGACGACAATCTCACGGACTACCTGAGCGAGCACAGCATCGCCCACGCCTTCCACCATAACGCGTTCCTTGTGGTGAGCAATGGGGATCGCGCCCGCTATGGCTCGATCACCAGCAAGTGGGAGCACTTCGTCGAGTGGAAGCGCAACTCGGAGAATGAAAAGGGTCGCGTGGATGCTCAGACGCTCCTGGAAGGGATGCTGGCCAAGGAGCGGCTGCTCGACCTCGTCGAGAATTTCATTCTGTTCGACGACAGCCGGCCCGGCGGTACGCGGAAGATTGTAGCTCGCAACCAACAGTTGCTTGGAGTGAATAATGCGGTTGCGTCCGTCCTTCGACAGGAGGAGCTCAAGCGGACCATTCCCCTTCGAGAGCGTGTCATCGAGTACCGCATCCCGAAGCCGGACTTGCTCAAGGCTGCGGAGGGGCCTCCAGCCGAATCGGCCTATGCCTCACGGGTGGCCTCCAACCATGCCGAAGACCATGAACTCCCTTTGGTCAAGCGGGCGCACCCTGATCTCGGGCGGTTGGGGGTGTTCTGGCACACCCAGGGGAGCGGGAAGTCCTACTCGATGGCGTTCTTCGCCGAAAAGGTGCGTCGCGTCGTGCCCGGCAACTTTACCTTCCTACTCATGACCGATCGGGAGGATCTGGACGACCAGATTTGGCGGGCGTTCGTCTGTTGCGGAGTGGCAGATGAGAAGACGCCGCGGGCCAGTTCAGGGAAGGAACTTCAGGAACTCTTGCGCGGCAACCACCGGTTCATCTTCAGCCTGATCCACAAGTTCAACCAACCTGTCACCGAGCCTTACAGCGAGCGTGACGACATCATTGTGATCTCGGACGAGGCGCACCGAACCCAGGCTGGGAAGTTCGCGCGCAATATGCGGCTCGCTCTGCCCAACGCCGCGTTCATCGGCTTCACCGGGACTCCGCTATTCAAGCATGACGAACTGACCAGGCGCATCTTCGGCGATTACATCTCCCGGTATGACTTCAAACGGTCCGAGGAGGATCAGTCCACGGTCAAGCTTGTGTACGAGAATCGGGGCGAGAAGCTGGGCATCGCCCGGCTCGATTTGAACGATCGGATTGCGGCAAAGATCGAGGAGGCAGAGCTTGATCCGGATCAGACCGCGCTGTTGGAGCACCTCCTCGGGCAGGACTATGAGGTCATCACGGCTGACGATCGACTGGATAAGTTGGCTGATGACTTCGTCGAGCACTGCAGCACACGCTGGCAGACCGGCAAGTCAATGCTCGTGTGAATCGACAAGATTACCTGCGCGCGGATGTTCCAGCGCATTGAGCCGCGCTGGCAGGCGAAGCTTGCGCAGGTCAAGACCCTGATTCCCATCACAGAAGCGGAATTGGCCGCTGCCAGCGGCCCTGACACGCGGGAGCATCTCGCCAAGAAGCTTGAGTCGTTGCGCGGGCAGGCTCAGTGGATGGAGAGCACCATCATCGAGATCGTCATTAGCGAAGCGCAGAACGAGGTCCGCGACTTCCAAAAGTGGGGCTTCGATATCATCCCGCATCGTGTCGTGATGAAGACCGGCTTCCAGACGTCCGACGGCAAGCGGGTGGCGGTGGATGACGCCTTCAAAGACCCCCAGCATCCGTTTCGCATCGCCGTCGTCTGCGCCATGTGGCTGACCGGGTTTGACGTGGAATGTCTCGGGACTCTGTATATCGACAAGCCGATGAAGGCTCATACCCTCATGCAGGCCATCGCCCGCGCCAATCGGGTGTATCCCAGCAAGGAGTGCGGCGTCATTGTCGACTACAACGGGATGCTCAAGAGCTTGCGCGAAGCGCTGGCGCAGTACGCTGTCGGTGACGAGGAGCATGCTGATGGAGGCGAGGCCATCGTGGCCCCGATCGAAGAGTTGGTGGCGTTCTTGGCGCAGGCGCTGGAGGCGGCGGAAAACCATCTCAGAGGACTGGGGTTCGATCCAGGCCGGCTTCACGGTGCAACCGGGTTCGCGCGTATCGAAGCACTGCGGGATGCCGTGGGTGCACTCTATACCTCAGACGAAGTGAAACGACGCTTCGAGATTATGGCGCGACAGGTCTTTGCCCGATTCAAGGCATTGCTCATGGAGCCGAGTGCCCTCGCCTACGCGGAACGCCACGACAACATCGAGGCGATTTACAAGAAGTTGCAGGAGAGGCGCGACACCGCGGATGTCACTGAGGTGTTGAAGGAACTCCATCGCATCGTTAATGAGGCCATCAGGGCTCAGGCACCCGGCGAAGATCACGCCGAGGGGCTCACAGTGGACCTAAGCCGGATCGATTTCGGCAGGCTCCGGGATGAGTTTGCCGGCAAGGTCCGGCGCAAGCACGCCGCCCTCCAAGACATTCGCGACGTGGTCGAGAAAAGGCTGGCGCAGATGCTCGCCAGGAACCCGATGCGGATGGACTATTATAAAAAGTATCAGGAGATCATTGCAGACTACAATCGCGAAAAGGATCGTGTGACCGTTGAAGAGACCTTTGCGAAGCTCGTCGCGCTTGCACAGAGCCTCGATGCGGAACAACGGCGTGCTGCGGAGGAGGGGCTCAGCGACGACGAATTAGCGCTGTTTGACCTGTTGTTCAAAGATAATATCAGCAGGGCGGATCGTGAGAGACTCAAGCAGGCAAGCAAGGCCCTGCTCCCGTCTTTGCGCGAGTTGCTTCGCCCCATGCACGACTGGACGCAGAACACCGCCACCCAGGCCGAGGTGAAAGTGTTTATCCTCGATCACCTCTGGCAAACGCTGCCTCGTCCTCCGTTCACAGACGAGGAGACCGAAGCGGTCGCTGGACGTGTTTATGACTACGTCTGGCAGCGGAGCGCGAGCGGGTACGATCTGCTCGCGGCATAGTGTCATGGCCGCGCCCGCAAGGGAAAGGGGGGCCACAACGATCCGTGCGGCGCCTTGCTTGACCGGTGTGCTGGCATGCTTCGCCTGTTAACGGGGCATGGCATATATGCTCTTGCCCACAGGATTTCGGTGACCACGGACGACAAAGAAGGTGGCGACCTTATGGAAAAGTCCGCATCGGAATGGATGGAGCAGGATCTACTCTCGCTAATTCAGAATGGAGTAGAGGAGAGAATCGATCTCGAATACAAGAGCGGTGACGCCCTCACTGCCAACGACAGAGCGAAGAATGAAATCAGCAAGGACGTTTCGGCTTTGGCGAACGGTGCTGGCGGCGTGATTGTCTATGGCATGGTGGAAGAAGGGTATGTGCCCCGGAGGTTGGATGGGATCGATCCGTCGCAGATTACAAAGGAGTGGCTTGAGCAAGTGATCAACGGACGGGTCCGTCCACGATTGACTGGACTCCATATCAATCCGGTACCACTCACCACTTCCGCTCCCGGGAAGGTCGCATATGTTGTAGGCGTTCCACAGGGGCAGACGGCTCATCAGGCGGGAGACAAGAGGTACTACAAGCGGTTCAATTTTGAATCTGTTCCGATGGAAGACCATGAGATCCGGGATGTCATGAATCGCGTGAAACATCCCCTTATCGTCCCCACCTTCTTACGAAGATTCATAGGTCGAGAAGGAACCGTATGCGAATACGCCCTGAGCATCTCACTTCTTAATAAGGGGTCAGTGTCAGCTCATGACATCAAGGCAGTTTTCACCGTGCCAAGGACAGTATCCAAAGCCGTGAAGGGTTTTGATAAGCAACACGGCGTCGAAATCCCTTCCCGTTTGTTTGGGAATCAATGGTTCGAGAATCCATTGACCGCGATCGGGCGTGTCATTTTCCCAGAAGATGAATGGGAGCTTACCAACGGAAAAGATCGAGACTTTGTGATCATCGTAGATACAAATCGCATCGATAGGAATGAGATGAGGGAACCCATTCTGTTCTGGAAGACCTATGCAGATGACATGCCCCCGCAGTCTGGGCAAGTCATGCTGGGAGAGATACCTTCCGTAAACGTCTGAGGGTGAGCAAAGGCGTCACGAACCTTTCATTGAATCCCCGAGCCCCAGAGCGTACACTCCCGGCCACAGGAGCCGGGCCGGTGGACACACGCGACCGACGCAGCGCGCGTGGCTTGCTTCATGGCCGGAGAAGCGGTGATGCGTGGCGCCCTGGTACAAGCTCGCCCTGCGCGAGCGCGTGTCGGAACAAGGCGTCCGGTACCCTTTGCGTTGACCGTTGAGTCGGATCATCACCACAGGAGGTGCCCCATGGGACCAGGCCTCAAGCGGACCACCATCGCCCGAATCGGCGCGGGCGTCGCGTTTCTGTGCGGAGTGATCGGGGTGTTGGCCGGAATCACGGATCACACGTGGAAATTGTCGCCGCTCGGCTGGTTTACCGGAGGAGCCCTGCTCGGGCTGGTTGCCTTGTTCGTGCTGGTTGACGGGGCGGTGTCGTTCGAGCGATCCGTGACCTCGGCGGGCTCCAAACACTAACAGGCCGTTGAAAAAGTCCGCCAGCTTTGTTGGGGGTACCCAGTGCTCTTGTAGCACAATGGAGCTGATGCTCCGAGGCTCAACGTCTTGGACCTGTTGCAGCAAGAAGAGCAACGGGTGCCGCGAGTACGCCTCGCCTCCTCGCTCGCTGCGGCCTGGGTACCCGCCTAGCGGGTGCGACGGCCTTTTTCAACATCCTGCCGGCTATGCTGATCCTGGTTGTCATCTGCCGAGGTCTTGCGGTTCGATGGCGCCGCAATAGTTTTTCGACAACCTGCTCAGTAAGCGGTCTCCACGCAAGGCTTGGCTGCTAACGACATTCCACAGCAGGTCGCTGTCTTCTCGGCAAGGATAAAGGCTCAGGTACCTGTGGCCTGCCTCCCCTTGATCTGACCCCTCCGACCCGATAGCCTGTGTCCCTCGATTGCCGCGCACTCTGAGGAGGAACCCATGAAGATCGTGATCACCGGCGGAACCGGCTTTATCGGTCGGGCATTGTGCCGGGCGTTGGCCGCTGAAGGCCATGATGTCGTGGTGCTGTCTCGTCGGGCCGGAGAGGGCGAGTTGGGCCTCGACCCGTCTGTCAGGGTCGTCGAGTGGGACGGGGTGACGGCGGGTCCCTGGGAACGGGAGTTGGAAGCGGCCGATGCGGTGATCAACCTGGCGGGGGCTTCGATTGCCGAGGCGCGATGGACGGCCGAGCGCAAGCGGATGATCTACGAGAGCCGCATCGCCCCCACGCGACTGCTGGCACAGGCCCTCGGGCGAGCCTCCGCCCGCCCCCGCATGTTCCTTTCCGCGTCCGGCGTCGGCTACTATGGCCCCCGTGACGACCGTCCCTTGCAGGAGCATGACCCGCCGGGAACGGGGTTTCTGGCCGAGCTGTGCGTGGCCTGGGAACGGGAGGCGATGTCGGCGCAGCAAGCCGGGGCCCGCGTCGTCTGTTTGCGCTTCGGCATGGTGTTGGAGAAGGACGGCGGGGCTCTCCCGAAAATGCTGCCGCCGTTCCGCGCCTTCATCGGCGGGCCGATCGGGCCGGGGACCCAATGGGTATCCTGGATCCACCGGCAAGACCTTATCGGAATCATGGAATGGGTGTTGGCCGCGCCGGCGGTGAGCAGTCCGGTCAATGCGGTCGCTCCGGGCGCGGTGACGATGCGGGAGTTCTGCGCCACGTTGGGCCGGGTGCTGCGCCGACCCTCCTGGTTGCCGGTGCCCGAGCGGGTGCTGCGCCTGGCGTTGGGCGAGCTCGGCACGGTGCTCACGACGGGGCAGCGCGTCCTGCCCGAGGTGGCGCAACAAGGCGGGTACCGATTCCGCTATCCGTCACTGGAGCCGGCCCTGCAGGCGATCCTCGGGCCGGCGGTATCCGCCCGACCCGCGGCATGAGAGTTAACCCTGATCCGAACATATTTCTCTCGGCAAAATGCCTTTCCCCGGTTCCCGAAAGGATCCTCTCCCTCGCGCGGGAGGGAGAGGAGACAGGTGAGGGTGGTATCCGAAAAGAACCCCCTCACCGCAGCTTCTCCCCCAATGGGGGCGAGGAGAAGAGAGGGATCAAGACCCTTACCTTCCCCCAGGTGGGAGACCATCAGTTCCTCGATTCAGGAGGATTCGCGCATTCCACCCGTGGCTTGGGCCCATTGCCCATCGCTGTTGCAATGGGCCCAGGCAGATGATGCCTTCGTGCGTCATGCAGACTCGCGCGGTGCACGCACCGGTTGGCATCTGATAAAACCGCGACGTATGCTCGACGAGACTTGCGAAGCTGCCAGCAGGCCGATTCGCCTCGGCGTCAGTCGCTGCCTGCTCGGCGACCACGTCCGTTACGATGGCGGGCACAAGCGGGACAGCTTCGTGGTCGAGGTGCTCGGGCGGTTCGTGGAATGGGTGCCGGTCTGCCCGGAAGTGGAAGCCGGCTTCGGTGTTCCGCGGGAGGCGATGCGGCTGGTCGGCAATCCACGGCACCCGCGGCTCCTGACGGTGCACTCCGCCTGCGATCGGACGGAGGAGATGGCGCGCTTCTCGGAGGAGCGGGTCCGCGAACTGGAGGCGTTGGACCTCTCGGGATTCGTCTTCAAGAAGGATTCGCCCAGTTGCGGCGTCGAGCGAGTACGCGTCTTCAATTCTCAAGGGATCCCCAGCCTCAAGGGCGTCGGGCTGTTTGCGCGCGCGTTCGTGCAGCGTTTCCCGCTGATCCCGGTGGAGGAAGAGGGCCGATTGTGCGATCCTGTGCTTCGCGAACACTTCATCGAACGGGTGTTCTGCTATCGACGCTGGCGCGACCTCCTCAAGAAGCGCGTCACGCGCCAAGCCATCGTGGATTTTCACACGGTCCATCAGTATCTGTTGCTGGCGCACAGCCGCGAGCACTTTCAGCGCCTCGGGCGTCTCATGGCGAACGCCCATCGGTATCGACCACTCGACTTGGCCCGGCGGTACGGTGCGGGGATCATGGAGGCGTTGAAGACCACAGCTACGGTTTACAAGCACGCGAGCGTTCTCCGCCGCATCGCCAGCCATATGATGGGTCTGCTGAAGGCCAGCGAAAGGGAAGAGTTGCGTGACGTCATCGAGGATTATCACCGCGGGCTGGTGCCGCTGGTGGTGCCGATCACGCTCCTAAAACATTATGTCCGGGCCTATAACGTGGCAGCCCTTCGGAATCAGGTGTATCTGAATCCTCATCCCAAGGAGTTCATGCTGCGCAATCACGTCTGATCCTTGGCGCAACGGATCCGTAAAAAGGAGAGTGGGGATGCGGCAAAGCAACCGAGGAGTGATCTTGATCGGCCACGGCGGCATTCCGAAGGATTGTCCGTACGAGCTGGTGATGAAACTGAAGCGCCTGGAAGCGCAGCGGCGGGCGGCCGGCGGGGCACCGACGGCGGAGGAAGCGGACTTGGATTGCCGGATTCGCCGGTGGCCACGGACGAGCTCGAACGATCCTTATAAGGCCGGTCTCGAAGCCCTGGCCGCGCGGCTCGAGCCGCTGCTGGAGGGGAGCCTGTTCCGCATCGCCTACAATGAGTATTGCGCGCCGACGCTGGAGGAGGCGGTCGACGAGCTCCTCAAAGAAGGAGCCAGGGAGATCACGGTGATCTCCTCCATGCTGACGCCCGGAGGGTCCCACGCCGAAATTGAGATTCCGCAGACGATCGACCACCTTCGGCGAACGCATCCCGGCGTGGTCTTTCGCTACGCCTGGCCCTTCGATCTCGACTTGGTCGCCGGCATGCTGGCGACCCAGGTCAAGGGGTTTGGGGGAACGTAGGCGGCGGCGAGACGGACGGCCGGCGAAAAGCGGATGTGTTTTGAGCGGCGAAGCGTGTAGAATCGGCCGCCCCGTCCCATGAACACGGGCGGCGCGCAGGACGAGCGGAGGAACGACTATGTTACGAGATGAGCTGGCGGACGCGTTTATTGCGACCCGGTCGTTCAAGTGGGACCCCCACGGCGGCTTCAAGCTGGCCTCCGGCCTGACCAGTCCGTTTTATGTGGATTGCCGAGTCCTCATGGCCCACCCCGGCCCCCGGGCGTTGGTGGCGCAGGCGGCATGGGACCTCCTCAAGGATTTGGAGTTCGACTGCATCGGCGGTCTGGAGCTGGGCGCCATTTCGATCGCAACGACCATCTCCGATTACGGCTTTCGCGCGACGCCACGGAGGGACTGGCGGACCTTCGTCGTCCGCAAGCAGCCGAAGGATCACGGTCTGGGGAAGTTGATCGAAGGGGCCGTCCAGGCGGGCGATCGGGCCTTGATCGTGGACGACGTGCTCACCAGCGGCGGATCGCTGCTCAAAGCCGTCGCTGCGGCCCGCGAGGCCGGGCTCGACGTCCGCTACGCCTTGGTCATCGTGGACCGGAAGGAGCAGGACGGACAGGCGAACGTCGAACGGCAGAGCGTGACGCTGTTCAGCCTGTTGACCATCGAGGATCTGATGCGCCGGCACGAGAAAGCCCACGCGGCGGCCAGCCCACACTATTCATGACCGCTTCTCCTGCAACCGCCGATACGCCGCTGCGACAAGGCTGGCCGCGACTGGCAGCGACCAGCCGGGCGGGCTCGCCCCTCGCAGCCTCAACATCCTGTTTCAAGTATGCCTCGGCCTCTCGGGGCTCCCCGCGGGGGTGCCCATTGCTCTTCTCGTGCAATGGGTCCAACGCGTGGGGTCTTGGCGGTTTCGTCACGAACCGTCATGAACAATGTGGGCCAGGGCCTGACTCGGCGGGGCTCCGCCTTCATTTGCATTGAAACTGGATTCCCCAGCGGCGTTCGTGGACCACCTCTTCCGCTCCTCCCATCACGCTTGACACCCGGCTTCGCCCCTTCGCCTCTCCTTCCCGGACGATCGTATACTGGCTACCGCAGCGCTGCGCGATCAGTTGGAGCGCGTCCCGCCGGAAGGGTGACACCAGGTGACCCTGCTCGCCTTTGAACGGATACACCACGATCCCGCCGGTCTCGGTTTCCTGCACCACCTTGGCGCCGTCCGCGCAGCCGCCCAGGGTCAGCAAACACGCCAGCGCGACGGCTCTTGACCAGCCTTTCATGGGGCTCCTATCATAAGTGCTGTTCGTCTCCTGCCCGACGCGACATGTCTCTGCACGGACCTTCTCGGTTACAAGGAGGAAGGACCATGGCCTACCGTCGATATCTTGTGTGGGGCAGCCTTGCGCTGCTCTTCGTGCTGACCGGCGCGAGCGGCGTGCCGGCCTATCATTCTTACGTGCTGACCGTCCAACAACTGCGGGCCGGGTTGAACAAGGCGCCGTCGTTGGCCCAGAAAGGCTTTTTCTTGATCGATGTCCGGTCGCCGGAAGAACACGCCACCGGAGTCATTCCGGGAACGGACCGGAACATCGATTTCCGCGAGATCAAAGCCCGCCATCGCGAGATCGGCGCTAAACCGGACGACCACATCGTGGTCTACTGCCAGTCCGGACGCCGCAGCCATATCGCGGCCGAAACGCTGGCGGATCTGGGGTACCGCCACGCCTACAACGTCAAGGGCAGCATGAACGCCTGGCTGGAAGCCGGATATCCCGTCGAACCGCCCCGTCGTTAGCGCCGCGAGGTCCGGCCCGGTGCGGTCTTGTCCGATTCCGGGCGCGCCGCGTCCCGGCGGGGTTTCGCGCCGATAACGGCAGGCAACGGGACATGTCTGGACACATTCCCGTTCACGATGTCCCGCCAATCCGGCTGTCCGCCCTCTGCGCTCCGGCTCGGCAGGAGATCGGTCCGGATGAACACGTCGGAGGACGACCCGCCGTCCATCGCCATGGCCTGACGGATCGCGGGAAAACCGCTCCGCAGACACTCAGCCAACCCGTGCAGCGTGACGGCCTCCGCAGTCTTGATGACCAGGATCCGTCCCTCCCCGTCTTCCGCTACCACCGTCTGTTGGGCCCGTTTCCCCGTCTGGCGCACCCGCGGCTTCCCCGTGCGATCCAGCAGCATCAGCGACTGGGCCGCCTCTCGGTACGAGGGATTCTCTTCGTGGAACGGCTCGAAAGCCAGATCGAGCACCCGGGCCTTCCGGAGGCCCGGGACGACCGGTTCGGCGACGAAGAGGGCTTGCCAGGAATGGTGCCGCTTGGCGCCGAGGATCCGCCCTTCCTTCATCAGCAGGCCCAGATACGAGTAGTCCTCTCGGAACAGGCCGGCGTTGAACAGGACGTGGGCGCCGGTCCGACGCTGCCATTCCTGAATCGTCAGCGGCGCGGCGAGCCCTTCGTCGTGAAACTGGTAGATCGAGAACTCGAATCGTTCCGGATCGATCTGCACCATAAGCAGCGCGGGCACGTCCTGGCAGGCCGGCGCCGGGCGCCACAAGGTCACCGCCAAGCCGTCGGCCAATGGATTCCATTGGATGCTCTGGGCGGGGGCGGAGTCGGGAGAACCCGCGTACCCGAAGAGGATCAGCAGAATGACAGAAAGGAGTCGGGCGGAACCTGACCGGCTTGAATGGAAGGGACCGTGATCGCTGCGCCGTCGCATCTGGCTTCTCCGGCCGCCGCGGGCCGATCGGCTCTGTGGCGGGTGCGGCACGTCCGGAAAGACTCCCGCCGGGACCGTCGAACGGCAGTATAGAGAGCCATACGGAGGAGCGTCAATCGGCCCGGCGCGGGGACGGGGAGGATGCGTTCGGAAGCGCCCGCCGGCGGACGGATGGAAGAGAGGAGGGTCAGGTCTTTGTGTGGGCCGCCAGATGCTCGCCGGCGCCGTTGCGCCCGGGTCCGGATTTGCCGTCCAACAGGTCCCGAACGGTTCTCGCCAACACCTCGGGCGTGAAGGGCTTCTGGAGGAACGCCGTCCTGCGCTCGTCCATCCCGGAGCCGACCCCGACGTCGTCGAGATAGCCGGACATGAACAGCACTTTCAGATCCGGCTTGATCGTCAGCAGATGGTGCGCCAGCTCCCGTCCGCTCATGGCCGGCATCACGACATCGGTCAGCAGCAGATGAATGAATCCCGTCTGTTGCGTGGCGAGCAGGCAGGCCTCGACCCCGTTCTTGGCCTCGAGCACCCGGTAGCCGCATTTCCGCAACTCCTCCCGGATGACGTCCCGCACGCTCGGCTCGTCTTCCACCAGCAGAATCGTCTCGGTGCCTCGCGACACCTGTTCGGGAGACGAGACGGTCTGGGCGGTCTCGGCTTCGGATTCGACCTTCGGGAGATAGATGTCGAACGTCGTCCCCTTCCCTACTTCGCTCCAGACGTCGATCCCGCCGCCGCTTTGCGTGACGATGCCGAACACGGTGGAAAGCCCCAGTCCCGTGCCCTTGCCTTCCTCTTTGGTCGTGAAGAACGGTTCGAAGATGTGGGACAGCGTGTCCGCGTCCATGCCGCAGCCGGTGTCGCGGACGGACAGTTTCATGTACGAGCCGGGCGGCAAGGGCCGCAGGTGATGCATCGGAATCCGGACGAGCGTGGTCTGCGAGATCTCGATCGTCAGCTTGCCCCCGCGGGGCATGGCGTCGCGGGCGTTGACGACCAGATTCATCACGACCTGTTCGAGCTGGCCTTGGTCGGCCTTGACCCGGCCTTCGTCCGGATCGACGACGATGACGAGTTCAATGTCCTCGCCGATCAGGCGGCGCAACATGCTGTCCAGGTTCTGCACGACGCTGTTGAGGCTCAGCACTTTCGGCTCGAGCGCCTGCTTGCGGCTGAAGGCCAGCAGTTGACGGATCAAGGTGGCGGCCCGTTCGCCGGCCTTTTGGGTCTCCTCGATCTGGGCCCGCAATGGATGCTCCGGTCCCAACTCGGCAAGCAGCACCTGGCTGTAACCCATGATGACGGTCAGGAGGTTGTTGAAATCGTGCGCCAACCCTCCGGCCAGCCGCCCGACGGCTTCCATTTTTTGCGCCTGGCGGAACTGCCGTTCGCTCTGCCGCAGGGCTTCCTCGGCTCGCTTGCGTTCCATTCGCTCGTCCACCTCGCGGAGGGCGCGCTGGACCGACGGCACGAGCCGGGCGAGTCTCTGTTTCAGGATGTAATCGGTCGCACCGCGGAGCATCGTGTCGATGGCCAGTTCTTCGCCGAGGGTGGCGGAGACGAAAATGAAGGGGATGTCGGGCCGAAGCTCGCGGGCGATGGCCAAAGCGGAGATGCCGTCGAAGGACGGCAAGGAATAGTCGGCAAGAATCATGTCGTAGCCGCCGCGTTTCAGAGCGGCCAGAAAGTCGGCCCGGGTTTCGACGCGGTCGGCTTCGCAGGGAATCCCGCCCTCTGCCAGCGTCGCCGTAATCAGTTCGGCGTCGGTCGGGTTGTCTTCGAGCTGCAGCACGCGCAACGGTGTCTTCATGCTGCTCTCCGTGCCGCGACGGTCCTACAGCGCGGCCCCGGCTCCCTCCGGCGGAGGTTCGTTGATCAGCCCCCAGAACATGCCCGATTCTTTCACCGCCTTGAGGAACTGCTGAAACTCGACCGGTTTGACGACGTAGGCGTTCGCCCCCAGGGCGTAGCTTTGGGCGAGGTCGCGCTCCTCCCTCGAGGACGTCAGCATCACCACCGGGATCGGCCGGAGCCGGGCGTCGGCCTTGATGGTGCGCAGCACTTCGAGCCCGTCCACTTTGGGCATCTTGAGGTCCAGGAACACGACCGCGGGATTGCCTTGCAGGCGCGTCTTGTACCGCCCTCGGCAATAGAGGTAATCCAGCACTTCGGCGCCGTCCCGGCAGACGACGACCTTGTCGGCGAGATGGTGTTCTTCCATGGCGGCCAGCGCGAGCTCCGCGTCCCGGGGATTGTCCTCGGCCAGTACGATCGGTTTCCCGGCGGTCATGCGGAAGCCCTCGTAGTCGGCAGGGAGAAGTAGAACGTCGCGCCCTTGTCCGGTTCGCCTTCGGCCCAAGTCCTGCCGCCGTGCCGGTGGATGATCCGCCGGACATTGGCGAGCCCGATGCCGGTCCCTTCGAATTCTTCGGCCCGGTGCAGCCGCTGGAACACGCCGAACAGCTTGCCCGCGTATTGCATGTCGAAGCCGACGCCGTTGTCCCGCACGAAGATCACGACTTCGTCGGGGCGGCTGCGGTCGCATCCGATCTCGATCTTAGCCAGCGGGCGCGTGCCGGTGAACTTGATCGCGTTGCCGATCAGATTCACCAATACCTGCCGGAGCATCGACGGATCGCCTTGCACCTGCGGCAGCGGCCCAATTGTCCAGGAGATCGCCCGTCCTTGCAAGTCATGCCGCAAATCATGCAGGACGTTCTTCACCAACTGGTCCAGATTGACCTTTGTGCGCAGCATTTCCGTCCGGCCCATGCGCGAGAAGATCAGCAGATCGTCGATCAATTGCCCCATCTGCTTGGCCGATTCCGAGATCGTTTGGAGGTACCGGCGGGCCTTGTCATCGAGGGCCGGGCCGGCGCTCTTCTCCAGCAGGGCGGCGTAGCCGTCGATATGGCGGAGCGGGGCCCGCAGGTCGTGCGACACAGAATAGCTGAACGCCTCCAACTCCTTGTTCGCGGCCTCCAGCAGTTCGCCGCGCCGCCGCAGCTCGGCCGCGACGCGCTTGCGCTCGGTGATGTCGTGCCGGATCAGGTAGTACACCGAGGCCAGCAGGACGAACTGCAGCAGCGTCCCCGCTCCCAGCAGGAGAATCGTGCTGCGCGTGCTCTCCGCCGATTCCGCGACGCGGTGGCGAAGCGCGCGGTTCTCCTCGTTGGCCATTTCCGCGATGACGCCGTGGGCCGCCGCCAGTTCGCGCTTGGCCGCCCCTTCGAGCGCCATTTGTCTGACCCCCTCGAAACCCTTCCGTTTCCGCAGTTCGATGGCGGCGGCCTCCGCCTCCAGTTGCTTCTTGATCAGGCCTTCGAGGAAGTTCACCCGGCTCTGCTGCGTCGGGGCGTCGGCGGTCATCTCCCGGAGGTAACGAAGGTACTCGGGCGAACGGTCCACGGCGTTCTGGTACAGAGCCAAATAGGCGCTTTCGCCGGTGACCAGGAACCGGCGATGACCATTCTCTGCGTCGTCGAGGGTGGCGGCGACCCCGTCGAGGAGCTCCAGGAACGCGTGGCTGCGGGCATCCAGGCGGCTGTTCCGGATGAGCGTGTTGGTGTTGCGATACGACACGGCGGTGATGACCAGGACGCCGGCGAACACCAGCCCGAATCCCGCCAGGATGCGACGCTCGATGGGCCAGTTCTGAAACCAGCGGAGCCAAGGGGATTTCGCGCCTGTCGTCGAGGCCGGCGCGGGTTGGTCGAAGGCAGGGAGAAGTTCCGGCTGACCGGCTTGGGGCGGCCGCTCACGGTCGATGTCGTCCGTCGGACACATGGGCAAACCGGTGACCTGATCCGGCGATCGAGGCTCCTGGTGATGGAAAGGACTGTACCGCCGCTTCCTCGAACGCTGCAAGGATTATTTGCGTCGGTTCGGACCGGGCGGTGTCGGCGGACGGCGCCGCACGACGGCGGATCAGCCGCCGAACGGAGGGAGCGGGGGCGCGACCGAGGCCGATGGGCCGGCGAGGTTGGAGAACATGAGGGTGGCGGCGACCACCCAGTCGATGAACGGTTGAGGGTAGATGCCCAGGATCAGCGTGCCCGCCAGCCCCACGTAGACCACGGCCCTCATCGGTCCGGAGACGCTCAGGGGCGAGGGATCCGTCGGCTCATGGATGTACATCTTCTTGACGACGACCAGGTAGTAGTACATGGAAATCACGATGTTCACCAGGCCGACGATGATCAGCGTGTAGAGCCCTTCCTGAATGGCCGCCACGAAGATGTAGAGCTTGCCGATGAAGCCCGCGAGCGGCGGCACCCCCGCGAGGGAGAGCAGGAAGATCAGCATCGCGAATGCCAGGAACGGCGACCGGCGATTGAGGCCGTTGTAATCGTCGATCTCGTCGCTGCCGATGAAATTCCCCACCGCGATCACGACCGCGAAGGCGCCGAGGTTGGCGAACAGATAGGTCAGCAGGTAGAAGAGAATGGCGTCGCTGCCCATCTTGGTGCCCGCGGCCAACCCGATAAGCACGTTCCCGATCTGCGCGATACCGGAGTAGGCCAGCAGGCGTTTGATGTTCCGCTGCGCGATGGCCACGATGTTGCCGTACGTCATGGACAGGATCGAGGCGCCGACGAGCAGCAGCACCCAGGTCGGCTTGAACGTCGCGAGCGCCACGAAGAACATGCGGATCAGAATCGCGAAGGCTGCGCCCTTGGGCGCGATCGAGAGGAACGCCGTGACCGGCGTCGGCGCTCCGTGGTACGTGTCCGGAATCCAGGCATGGAACGGAACCGCGCCGATCTTGAAGCCCAGCGCGGCGAAGATCAGCAGGAACCCGATCGCCAGTCCCGGGGTGGCGGACGCGGCGGTCATGTCGGCGAAGACGATCTTGCCGGTTTCTCCGTACACCAGGCTGATCCCGTAGGCCAGGAGCCCGGCGGCGAACACGCCGAGGATGAAGAATTTGAGCCCCGCCTCGTTCGAGGCCATGTCATCGCGCAGGTACGCCACCAGCACGTAGAACCCGAAGGTCGAAAATTCCAGCGTGATGAAGACGGAGAGCAGGTCATTGGCGGAAGCCATGAACATCATGCCCAGCGCCGACATCAGGACCAGGAAGTAGTATTCACCTTTGAAAAACCGAAACCGCCGGACGTAGTCGATCGAAGCCAGAATGACCAGCACCGTCGCGCCGACGATGAACATCTTGAAGAACAAGGCCATCCGGTCCACGACGAACATCCGGTTGAAGAGCGTGCCCGAGACCCCCGACAGATCGAACCAGGCGAGACACCCCAAGGTCAGCACCAGTCCCCCGATGCTCAGGTAGGCCAGTTGCTCCTTCGGGAGTTTCGGCAGAGCAAAGTCCACGCTCAGCACGACGCACAGCCAGAACGTGAGGAAGATCTCCGGCAGGAGCAGCAGGAGATCGGACCCAGTCATGGTGAGATTGAACGTCACTCTTTTCCTCGTGAGGCGTGAGGCGTGAGGCGTGAGGCGTCATTGGAAGCGACGGTCGGCAGGGTCAGCGCGGCCGCCGCGTTCGCTTCACGCTTCACCGGGACCCATTGCTCTGCAGAGCGCAATGGGTGCCCCGCTTCACGGTCTACTGATGCGATCGGCACCACCTGGGTGATGCGCGCGACCAACGGATCGACGCCGGACCGGATCACCGAATAAAAATGTCCGGGGAAAATGCCGAAGCCGATGCTGCAGGCGATCATCAGGAGCAGTGGCAGCCGGTCGACGGTCGCCACCGCGTCGTGGGCGTGGCTGTAGTGTTGCGACATCGGCCCGTAGAAGACCCCGCGCATCATCCGGAAGAGATAGGCCATCGTCAGCACGATGCCGACCACGGCGATGATGACCTGCAGCGGGTACTTGTTCCAACTGCCGACGATGATCATGATTTCGGCGATGAAGTTCACCGTGCCCGGCATGCCGATCGAGGCCATGCAGGCCACGATGAAACAGCCCGCGACGAAGGGCATGCGGTTGACCAGTCCGCCCAGCGAGGGGATGTCCCGCGAGTGGGTCTGGTCGTACACCCAGCCGGCCATGGCGAAGAGCATGCCGGTCGCCAAGGCGTGGGCGAACATGTACAGCACCGCGCCGGTCAGGCTGATGTAGTCCAGCGCCGCCATCCCGAGGAACACGTACCCCATATGGCTGGAACTGGAGTAGCCGATCACGTACTTGGTGTCCTTCGCGTAGAAGGCCACGAAGCCGCCGTAGATGATGCTGAAGACGCAGAGCACCGCGGCGATCGGCATCAGCTCCTGCGTCGTCTCCGGCAGAATCTCGAACGCCACCCGGATGATCGAGAAGTGCCCCAGCTTCATCAGCACGCCGGCGTGCAACATGCTCGTGGCGGCGGGCGCGGCGGCGTGCCCGACCGGCGACCAGGAGTGCAGCGGCCAGATCGGGGCGATGGAGGCGAAGCCGAAGAAAATCAGGAGCCAGATGATGTCCGCCAGCAGCCCGGTGAATTTCGCCTGTTCGCGCAGCACCAGAATGTCGAACGTGTTCAGACCGGAGAACTTGTAGATGAGGAGGATCCCCATGAGGGCGACGACGGCGCCGGCCGAGAGGAACAGCACCAGCTTCATCGCCGCGTATTCCTTGCTGTTCGAGGCGAAATTGAAGATGAAGCCGACGGAGTCCCGTTTCTTGATCCCCTCGGGGTCGGTCATCTCCAGATAGCCCTTCGTGTGGCTCCCCCAGATGCCGAGCAGGAGGTACATGGGAATCACGGACATCTCATAGAAGAAATAGAGGAAGAAGAGGTCCAGCGACATGAAGACGCCGATCGTCGCCGCGGCCAAGATCAGGAGCGAGATGTAGAACTCCTTGGTGCGGTCCTTGATGTGCCAGGAGACGAAGATGCCGGCGAACAGCAGAATGGAGGAAGCCAGGACCAGCGGGGTGCCGATGCCGTCCACGCCGAGGTAGAGCGACACGCCGAGCTGTGTGGACCATTCGTACCGCCAGAGGAATTGGAACCCGCCTTTGACGGGGTCGTACGCGTAGAAGAGGTAAAACGAGGCGATCAGCGAGATTCCGGCCGAGACAGCGGCGATCCCGCGCACCAAGAGCGCCTGCCGGTTCGAGACGAACACCAGCACGATGGACCCGACGAAGGGCGCGAATAAAATGTAGAGCAGCGTGGAGTCGCTCATCTCCAAGTCCCGTGAAGCGTGAAACGTGAAGCGTGAGGGGATGCAGTGCGAGAGGATAGCTCCACTTCGCCTAACGCCTCACCCCTCACGCCTACCGGTTGTCCCGCCGTCGCGCCCCGTTCCAGCCTGTCCACCAACGCCTGGACCGATCCGTTCATCATCCGCAGGAACGGGGAAGGATAGAGCCCGATCCAGAGGATCATGACGCACAGCGAGACCGCGATGGCGATCTCCCGCGCGTGCAGATCGGGCATCGCCTGTCCCGGCCCCTTCGTCAGAGGGCCCATCATCGACCGCTCGTAGTACCACAGGAAATAGGCCGCCCCGAAAATGACTCCGGTCACCGCGATGGCCCCGTACACCCATTTGGCTTTGAACGCCCCCAGGAGGATCAGAAACTCGCCGACGAACCCGTTCGTCCCGGGCAATCCGATGGAAGCCAGGCCGATGATGAGCAGGAACGTGGCGAGCAGCGGCACTTGCCTGGCCAGCCCTCCGCCCAACACGGAGAGTTGCGTGCTGTGCCGTCTCACGTACAGGAAGCCGGCGAGGAAGAACAAGCCGGCGGTGCTGAAGCCGAGATTGATCATCGTGAGCAGGCTACCCTGGAGCCCCTGAAAGTTCAGGGCAAACAGACCGACCACGCAGAAGCCCAGGTGGCTGATGCTGCTGAAGGCCAGGAGCCGGCGAAAGTCCGGCTGGATCAAGGCCATGATCGCGCCGTAGAGGATCCCGGCGAGAGCCAGCGCCATCACGACCGTCACGACCACTTCGTTCTTCGAAGCTTCCGGCAGCAGCGGGATGCTGAAACGCAAGAACCCGTAGGTCCCGAGTTTCAGCCCGGCGAGCACCACGGCCATCCCGATCGGTCCCTCGAGCAGAGCGTCGGGCAGCCAGGTATGGAACGGGAACACCGGGGCCTTGAAGGCCAGGCCCAGGAAGATCAGCCAGAAGATCACAAGCTGTTGATCGACCGGCACCGGCACCGTGAGCAGCTCGAGCAGATCGAACGAATAAGACGGCTCGACATGATGCGTGACCGCCCACCGGTGGTAATTGATGTCGAGCAGGGCGAACCCCACCAACATGAAGACACTGCCCAGCAGCGTGTACAGGACGTACTTCAACGCCGCGTAGTGCCGTTCCGGCCCGCCTCCCCAGAGCTTGATCAGGAAGTAGCTGGGGATCAGCATGAGCTCCCAAAAGACGAAAAACAGGATCAGGTCGATCGAGACGAAGACCCCCATGATCGTGGTCTCGAGTCCCAGCAACGCCATCAGGTACAACTTCGCTTGATGCCGGACCGTATCCCAGGAATAGATCACGATCAGCACGGTCAGGAACGCCGTGAGGCCGACGAACAGCACGCTGATGCCGTCCACCGCCAGGTGGTAGCTGATCCCCAACGGAGGAATCCACCGCGCCCGCTCCGTGAACTGCATGGCCGCCGACTCCGGCACGAAGCGCAGGAGCACGAACGCGGCGAGCGCCAGCTCCAGCAGCGCCACCGCCAGCGCCGTGACTTTCACCAAATCCTCGTCCTCCAGAAACCACAGCGCCACCGCGCCCAGCAGCGGGAGGAAGAGCAGACAGGAGAGGATGGGGAACCCTGCGCCGAATTCTTCCAACATCGCGTGATGCCCTTTACGCGCTCTACCGCAACGCGATCCCGATGGGAGACGAGCCGGTCCACCAGAGCAGCAGGAGATGGACCAGGATGAACAGCCCCGCGACGATGATGGCCGCGTAGTGATGGACCATGCCGCTCTGGAGCCTGCGCCAGGACCGGGCGGCCAAGTGATTGGCGTAGCCGATGACGTTCAGGACCCCGTAGATGACATGCTTCTCGAACCAGGTGCTGACGGCCGAGCCGGTTTCCGTGAGCCGGCCGACCGCGCGGACGACCCCGTCGATCACGGTCCGGTCGAACCAGTCCAACAGCACCCCCAGGCGTTTCGTCGGTTCGACGAACAGCGCGTCGTAGATCTCGTCGACATAATATTTGTTCAGCAGCGTCCCGTAGGCCACGGGCATGCGCGCGGCCCACACGTCCGCCGTCCCCGGACGGACGCTGTACAGATAATGGGCGAACCCCCACCCCGCCAGCGCGATCACGGTGGCGACGCCCATCAACGTCAGCACCACCCCGACGCTCGGTTCATGGGTGTCTCCGGCGGCCGCGGCGACGGGCCGGAGAAAATGATGGAACCAGCCGCTCTCCGGCGGAACGCCGGGGAAGCCGCCGACGACCGAGAGCGCCGCCAGCACGACCAGGGGCCCGATCATCACGGGCGGAGCCTCATGGATGTGCTCGGCTGTGTGGTGATCCACCCGCGACTCGCCGTAGAACGTAAGGTAGGTCAGGCGGAACATATAGAACGCCGTGAGGAAGGCGCCCAGCGCGGCCATCGCGTACAACGCATAGTCCTGGTGCGTGAACGCGTGGGCCATGATCTCGTCCTTGCTCCAGAACCCGGCCAGGGGAAAGATGCCGGCGATGGCCAAGGTTCCGATCAGGAACAGCCGGTGCGTCCAGGGGATTTTCGATTTGAGACCGCCCATCTTGCGGATGTCCTGTTCGCCGCCCAGGGCGTGGATCACCGAGCCGGCGGAGAGAAACAGTAGGGCCTTGAAGAACGCATGGGTCATCAGGTGGAAAATAGCGGCGGTGTACGCCCCGATGCCGCAGCCCAAAAACATGTATCCGAGCTGGCTGACGGTCGAATAGGCCAACACGCGCTTGATGTCGGTCTGCACCAGTCCGATCGTCGCGGCGAACAGCGCCGTCCCGCCGCCGACCCACGCCACCGTCGTCATCGCGACCGGCGAAAGGTCGTAGATCGCGTGATTGCGGACGATCATATAGACGCCGGCGGTGACCATCGTGGCGGCATGGATCAGCGCGCTGACCGGCGTCGGGCCTTCCATCGCGTCGGGCAGCCAGGTATAGAGCGGAATCTGCGCCGATTTGCCGACGGCGCCGATGAGCAGACAGAGCGCGATCGCGGTGGCGGTCTCGGGCGTGAGCGACCCGACCTGCGCGAAGACCTTGGTGTAATCGAGGGTTTTGAAATTGACGAAGACCAGGAAGATCGCCAGCAGGAAGCCGGCATCGCCGATCCGATTGACGACGAAGGCTTTGGTCGCCGCCTTGGCGGCCGACACGCGGTCGTAATAGTAGCCGATCAGCAGGTAGGAACAGAGCCCGACGCCTTCCCACCCGATGAACAGCACCGCATAGTTGTTGCCCATCACCAACAGCAACATGGAGACCATGAAGAGGTTCATGTAGGTGAAGAAGCGCGTGAATCCTTCCTCGCCGTGCATGTACCCGACCGAATAGATGTGGATGAGGAAGCCCACGCCGGTCACGACCAGCAGCATGATGCAGGTCAGCGGATCGATCAGGAAAGCCAGATTGATCGTCAGGTCGCCGCCGAAGATCCATTGATAGGCCGTCACCTCGCGGGTGGCGCCGCCGGACTTCAGCGTGTCGGCGAAGACGCCGATCGCGCAGAGAAACGACAGCCCGACCGAGCCCCAGGCGAGTTTGTGCGCGGCCTCGTGGGAATAGCGGTGGCCGAGCAGGCCGTTCAGGATCACGGCCGTCAGCGGGAAGAGCGGAATCAGAACGACCAGCAGCTCGAACACGTTACCACTTCAAGAGGGCCATTTCGTCCACGTTGGTCGAAATCTTGCCTCGGAACACGACGATGATGATGGCCAGGCCGACGGCCGCTTCTCCCGCCGCAATGGCGATGACAAAGAGGGCGACGATCTGGCCGGCCATGGATTCCAGGTAATGCGAGAAGGCGACGAGGTTGATGTTCGCCGCGTTCAGCATGATCTCCACCGCCATCAGGACGATGATGAAGTTCCGGCGGATCAACACGCCGATCAACCCGGTAGCGAACAGGATCGCGCTGACGGCCACGTATGCGCTCAGAGGCACCATAACCCGTTAGGCGTAAGGCGTCAGGGGTGAGGCGAAACCCCGAAGCCAGCCGCATGTGCCCGCCTTTCTCCGACTCTCAACTCCTCACGCCTCACGCCTTATCCCCTCACGACCTTCCGCGTCCGCTGTCGAGGGGGTCTTGGCGAGGACGATCGCGCCGATGATGGCCCCCAGCAGAAAAACTCCGACGATCTCGAAGGGCAAAAGATAGTCGCTGAACATCTTGATGCCGACGGCATAGCTCGCGCCGTCTCGGAGAACTACCTCCGCTGGCGCATCGCCCTTCGATCCGCCGAACGGCGATCGGAGCACCAGGAGCAGCAACTCGCCAGCGATGGCGACGGCGGCGAAAAGGATCAGCGCGTAGCGGGTATGAAAGTACCGCTCTTCCGTTTTCAAATTGAGCAACATCAACACAAAGAGGTAGAGCACCAGGATCGCGCCGGCGTACACGATGATCTGCACCGCGAAGAGAAATTCGGCGTTGAGCAGGACGAACAGGCCGGCGACGTGCAACAGCAGCGTCAGCAAGGCGAGCCCGCAGTGGACAGGGTTCTTCAACGCAACGGTCAAAATCCCCGCTGCGATGCTCACCAGGGAGAAGTAGGCGAAAAAGACCGGGACCATGCAGGTTGGATCAGCTCAGATGTTTAGGCGGCGGCTGCGTGGGCTTGAGAACCGACTGGGGGAAAAAGTATCGGTATTCACGGCTCCACTCGTCGTCCTTTTCCTGGTTGTGCGCTTGCAAATATTTCTTGGCGTCAGCGAGATGGCGCTCGCCGATCTCGTAGAGCCGCTTCTTGTCGAACAGCAGTTGGCGTTTGTCGTGGGTGGAGTATTCGTACATCTTGGTCATGGCTAGGGCGTTGACCGGACAGGCCTCCACGCAATAGCCGCAGAACACGCACTTGGTGATATCGATATAGAACTCGCTGGCGTATCGCTGAAGCGGGCGGGTCTTGTCTTCCGCGCTGATGACCTTGATGCAATGAGAGGGACAGGCGGCTTCGCACAGATCGCAGCCGACGCAACGTTCCTGTCCGTCGTCGTACCGCAACAGTCCGAGCGTGCCCCGATGCGTGTCGGGGATGGTCCGATGCTCCCGGGGATACTGGAACGTGATGGGGCGGTGGAACATGTGCTTGAACGTCACCTTCATCGCATCCCAGATCTCGTAAAACAACGCGGCCTGGAGCACTTTTTTCGCGAGGACGCCGACGCTCATCTTGCTCTCCACTCAGGACTGCGGCTGGGTCAAGTCGGCAGAGCTTACTCTCAACCGCCGACCTTTTCAATATTGACCCACGTGAACTTGAAGGACGGAACTCCGGTGGTCGGGTCAGCCTCGACCGGCATCAAATCCTTGACCGGGGGCTGGTTGAAATGCTCCGGGAAAAAGCAGGCGCCCGGCATGATGGCCGGATCCGCCTCCACGCCCAGTTCCACCGATCCCCGTTCCGAAGTGACTCTGACCTTCGCGTGCTCTCCGAGCCCGAGTCGCTCCAGGTCTTGCGGGTTCATCTGGAGCCGCCCCGTATTGGGGGCGACCTTGATCAGTCCGGACGCCCGGGTGGACAGCTTGCCGGAGTGGTAGAGGACCTGCCCTATCGTCAAACCGAACCGATGGCCGTTCTCCGCCCCCGCTTGCCGCTTGCCGCTTGCCGAATAACGACTCCTGACCTCGGCCGCATAGCCGTTCGAGAGATAGGAAGCTTCCGGCTTGGGACTGATCTTCCGTGGTTGGCCCAGGTTGTAATACCCCGGCAGCAGTTTCATGATCTCGTTCTGGATATCCTGCGCGGACTCGTAGTCCCACTGGCAGCCCAGCCCGTTCGCGATCGCCGTCATGATGTGCCAGTCGGGCACGCTCTCGCCGAGAGGGTCCATCGCCTGCCGCACGCGCAGGACCTTCCCTTCGAGGTTGGTGAAGGTCCCTTCCTTCTCCGCGTAGGTGCACGCCGGCAGCACAAAGTGGGCGAGTTGCCCGGTCTCGGTCAGGAAAGGGTCCTGGCAGATCAGCAAGTCGAGCCGGTCCAGCGCGGTTCTCACGTCGACGGACGCGGGCAGCGTCGCGAGCGGGTTCTCGCCGACGAGGTACAGCGCCTTGATCTGCCCGCTCCGGCAGCGAACCAGGATGTCCATGAGGGTCGCTCCCGTTCCGACGGCGGGCAGCGTCGCGTCCCAGGCCTTGGCGAACCGCTCGCGCGCGGCCGGGTCGTCGAAGCGGGCTTGGCCGGGCAAAAACTCCGGAGCCGCACCCATATCCACCGCGCCTTGCTCGTTGATTTCCTCGGTGAGCGTGCCCACGCCGCATCCGGGCCGACCGAGTTTGCCGGTGACCCAGGCGAGATCGATCAGCTTGAGCACGTTCTGGTACCCGTTCGGCCGCCGCACGATACCCTCCGCGCAAAGGGCGATGGCCCGCGGCGCTTCCGCGAAGATCGACGCGGCTTCGCGGATCTGTTCGACTGCGATGCCGGTGCGGTCGGCGGTCTGTTCGAGCGAAATCCCGGCGGCCGCCTCTTTGAGCGCCGCGAACGCCTCCGGATACGGGCTCGTCGCGTCTTCGTCGACCAGATCCTGGTCGATGACCGACTTGACCAACCCGTCGATGAACAGCCCCTCGGTACCCGGCTTGACCAGCAGGGGATGAGAAGCCAGCTTGGCGATGTTGGTATTGGCCGAGTCCACGACGATGACCTGCGACTTGTAGACCCGAATCGACTCCTTCACGCGTACGGCCGTGAGCGGATTGGTTTCAGTGATGTTGCTGCCGACCAACAGAATCGCTTTCGCCTTGGTGATGTCTTCCCAATCGTTCGGCATCCGCCCGACGCCGAGCGCGCGCCGGGCGGCGTGGACGAAGTTGAGGTGCCCGTAGCGCGCGCTGCTGTCGAGCTGGTTGGTGCCGATCGCCGCCCGCATGAGCTTCTGGAACAGATAGAGCTCTTCGTTCGTGCAGCGGGCCGTGATCAGGCCGGCCACCGCCTGCGGGCCGTGCATCGCCTTGATGTCGGCCAGGCGGCTCACGAGCGCGGACATGGTCTCGAGCCAGGGCGTTTCCACTAGCCGATTGGCCTTGCGGACGAGCGGCTGTGTCAACCGGGTCTCGCTGTCGAGGTACTGAAATCCGAACCGGCCCCGGACGCACAACCCGCCGTGGCCCTTGGCGGTCTCCGCGCGGTCGCCCCACTTGTTTTTCCAGGACAGCGGCGAGGTCACGCGGATGACTTCCGAATCCTTGGTCTCCAGATACATCTGGCAGCCGTCCCCGCAGTAGTTGCAGGTGGTCATGGTCTTCTTCATCTGCCAGGGCTTGTAGAGATACTTGGAGTATTTGTTCGTGATCGCCCCCACGGGGCAGACCGCGAGGCAGTCTCCGCAGAATTCGCAGGAGAGCGGGAGGTCGCCTTTGGCCACCACCTGGTTGAAGCCGCCCTTCTTCATGAACTGCAGCGCATCGATCATCAGCACGTCCTTGCAGACGTTGATGCACTCGGCGCAGGCGATGCAGCGGTTCATGTTGAAGTCCAGGACCAGGCTGCGCGTGTCTTCCGGGATGAACTTCTGCTTGGCGTTGGCGAGGTTCGTCACGCCGTGGAGAAAGGCCATGTCCTGCAGTTCGCAATGACCGTCCGCGTCGCAGACCGGGCAATCCAGAGGATGGACCGAGAGATGCTTCTCGACCGCCTTTTTCCTGGCCAGGAACAAATCCTCCCCTTCCGTGCGGATGACCATGCCGGCCGTCGCCTTGGCCGTGCAGGACCGGACGGGCGCTTTCTTGCCCTCCTGCATCACCAAACACATGCCGCACGAACCGAACGGGTCGAAAGTGTAGTGATAGCACATGGCGGGAATGATCTTGCCCGTGCTGGAGATGACGTCGTACAAGGAGACTCCGTCTTTGGCCGTGACGGCCTGGCCGTCGATCGTCAATTCGATCGTCGCCGCTTCGACTTCAGGATTGGTCGCCGGTTTCAATGCCATAGTTCTCTCCGTCCAGCGTCAATCGTCATTGGGCATTCGTCCACAGTGAAAGGAAGAGTTGCGGGGCTCTCATTCCCCGATAGACGAATGACGGGTGACCATTGACGTGTTTCCTCACCGATCGCATTCTCCCATGACGATATCGTAGGTCCCGAAGATCGTCACCGCATCCGCAATCATGTAGCCTCGCGACATGTGGTCGAACGCGCCCATGTGGATGAACGAGGGAGCGCGGATTTTCAGGCGATAGGGCTTCCCTCCGCCGGTGCTCACGATGTAGAACCCCAACTCGCCCTTGTGGGCCTCCGTGCCGCAATAAATCTCGCCCGGAGGGGCGTTGAACCCCTGCGAGAAGAGCTTGAATTGCTGGATCATGGACTCGAGATTGGTGAAGACCCGGTTTTTCGGCGGCAGCGTCACGCTCGGCACGTCCGCCATGATCGGCCCGTCGGGCATCTGATCCAGACATTGCCGGATGATCTTGACGCTTTCGTACATCTCCCGGACGCGGATCCAGTACCGGTCGTACGTATCGCCGTTCTTGCCGACCGGAACGCTAAACTCGCAACGGGGATAGGCGGCATAGGGTTCGTATTTGCGCAGGTCATAATCCACGCCCGACCCGCGGAGCGTGGGGCCGCTGAGCCCGAAGTTCACCGCGTCCTCGGCGGAGATCACCGCCACGCCTTTGGTGCGCGCGAGCCAGATGCGGTTTTTTTCCAGGAACACGACATACTCGTCGATCTTGGGCGGAAAATAATCCAGGAACTTCCGAAGCTTGTCGATGAGCGAGGGGGTGAAATCGCGCTCCACCCCGCCGATGCGGTACCAACTCGTGGTCAGCCTGGCCCCGCACAGCTCGTCGAACCAATCCAGCAGGATCTCGCGGTCGCGGAAACAATAAAAGAAGACGGTCATGGCGCCGATGTCGAGCGCCTGAGTGCCCAGCCAGAACTGGTGGCCGATGATCCGTTGGACTTCCGCCACGATCGTGCGCAGGTACTCGGCGCGTTCCGGGACGGTGATGTTCATCAGCTTTTCGACCGCCCGGCAGTAGGCGAAGTTGTTGTACATGGCGCAGACGTAATCGAGCCGGTCGGTGTGAGGGATGAATTGGTGGTAGGTCCCTTCCTCGGCCAGCTTCTCGACCCCCCGATGGAGGAACCCCATGACCGGCGTCGACTTGACGATCCGTTCCCCTTCCAGCTCCAAAATCACTTTCAGCACCCCGTGCGTACTGGGGTGCTGGGGCCCCATGTTCAGGAGCAGCTCTTCCGTCCGGAGCGTCGGAAGCGTGGCGCTCTCCGGATGTTCGGGATCGACCCTATAGACGGTTGTCCGTTGATCTTCGAGTTTCATCCTTCGTAGCGAGCAGCAAGTAGCTGACAGCGAATAGCTCGAAGCTGTTCGCGGTCAGCTATTCGCTAGGTTTCTTTCAAAAACTCGAACGTGTCGCGCCAGCCCTTGCCGCGCAAGGGGAAATCCTTCCTGAGCGGATACCCTTCCGGGTAATCGTCAGGCATGAGGATACGACGAAGATCGGGATGGTTTCTAAACCGGATTCCCATCATGTCGTAGACCTCGCGTTCCATGAAGTCGGCGCCTTTCCAGATATCGGTCAAGGAGTCCACGATGCAATCCGATTCGGGGACCCGTGTCTTCAACCTGATCCGGTGGCGCTTCCTCAGCGAATAGAACTCGTACACCACCTCGAAGCGCTCTTCGTCGTCCGGCCAGTCCACCGAGCTCACGTGGACGATATAGTCGAAATCCATTGCCGGATCGTCGTGAAGAAATTGCGCCACTTGATGCAAGGCCTCCCGCTTGACGGTGACGGCCAGATCGCCCCGCCACTCGACGGCCGTCACGAAGCCATCGGGGAAAGCGTCCTGGATTCTCTGAGCCAGAGGATGCATGCGTGACACCGACAATTAGGAATTATGAATTAGGAATGTGGAATAGTCCGATAATAGGTGCGTATCCTGAACCGCCGGCTGCGCTCAGCCCCGGTTATTCATTCATCGCATAATCCCACAGTCAAAATTATGTTTTGACCTGTTCCGGTTGTTTCGTAAACACCCGCCGCTGCATGATGCGCTCTTGCAGCTTGAGAATGCCGTCGAAGAGCGCTTCAGGGGTCGGCGGGCAGCCGGGGACGTAGATGTCCACCGGCACGAAGCGATCCACCCCCTGCACCACGCTGTAGCTGTCGTAGATATTGCCGGATGTGGCGCAGGACCCCATCGCGATCACATACTTGGGTTCCGGCATCTGATCATAGATCTTCCGGATGACCGGCGCCATGCGCCGGCAGACCGTGCCGGCCACGATCATGAGATCGGACTGTCGCGGCGAGGCCCGAAAGACGCCGGCCCCGTAGCGGTCCATGTCGTAGCGCGAGGAGACGGCGGCGATCATTTCAATGGCGCAGCAGGCGAGTCCGAACGTCATGGGCCAGAGCGAGCCCTTCCGCGCCCAGTTCACCGCCTTCTCGACCGTCGTCGTGATGACGTCGAGATTGCCGTCCTTTTCATGCCGTCCGATCTGAATCAACCCCATGGTAACCTCGTTAGGCGTGAAACGTGGGGCGTGAGGCGAACGGAACAAGTTCCTCTGAACCTCTTGCGCCTAACCCTTCACCCCTCACGGAACTAGTCCCATTCCAGCGCGCCTTTTTTCCATGCATACACATAGGCGACCAGGAACAAGCCGATGAAAATCAACATCTCGACCAGTCCGATCAGTCCGATCTTGTCGAACACCACGGCCCAGGGATACAGAAAGATGACTTCGATGTCGAAAATGACAAAGAGCATCGCGAAGATGTAATAGCGGACCGGGAACGGCATTCGCGCGTCGGAAAACGGTTCGCTGCCACATTCGTACGGGCTGAGTTTTTCCGGTTCCGGGTATTTTGGCTGGACCAGGTAACTCACGAGGAGAGTCACCACGCCGAAGGCCAGCGCGATCACGACAAACAAAAGAATCGGAAAGTATCGCGTCAAATAATCCAGCAGAAGCTCGGCGCCGGTCATAGGAACCGCTCTCTCAAGACTTTGACTTGAAAAGAACATCAAAAATCTTAGACCCCGCCGAATTGCAATAGCAAGAGAACAAAGGACCTAGCAAGGGCCCTCCGAAAGCCCTACCAAACCCGAAGGCTCACCGTTCCAACCGTCCTGGAAACGAGAAAAGGCGATCAAGTCGGAGGAAGAACTCAATGCCTGAGCTTACTTCTTCATCTTGTCGGAAGCCATGCGAAGCCCCAAGGGAGGATTGCCGGACCGCGCATCCCATTCGGTTTCGAGGGCGGACAACGCCTTGATCTTCTTCCTACGGTGAATTTGGGTGTCGATTCGGCGACGGCCCGGCGGGGCGGGGCTTTGACTTTTCCGCTCGGGCGATCGCGATCGGTTTGGCATGGGAGAACACTCCAGGTGCGGTGCACTCTCAAGGCCCTGAAATCGCTTGACAACCCAGTATGGTTTGCTATGGTTGGCAAGTCAACATCTTGATCTTGGACGACCCCGATGCGCACTCCACCGTCCGGAATCTTGTCGGCTCTTCTGATCTGCGCGGTCCTCGGCGGATCGATCGATACCCCGGCTCAAGCTCAAGATGCCCAGAGTGTCAGGCTTGGTGAGGCTGCCCTGAGATTTTCCGCAGGGTACATTCGCGAAACGACTCCCATGGACGGGGTCGTCAACTCCCTGACAGGAGACAACCAGACAACCGGCAATCGCATGCTCGTCGGGGGAAGCGATACCGTCTATTTGCGGTTGACCGGCCCCGGAGAAGCAGCGGTCGGCGACTTGTACACCGTGTACAGACGCATCCGGAAGGTCTTTCATCCGGCGACCGGTCGCTACCTGGGGTTCCTGACCAATGTATTGGGAGTCGTCCGAGTCATTCAGGTCGACCACGAACTCATCATCGCTCACGTCATCCGGCCGTACGCGGCTATTTCACCGGGCGACGGGGTCATGCGATTCGCACCGCCGCCTCAGGAAGAGACAGCGCCAGAGGCTGGTAGCTTCGGTGAGACCGAAGGCATGATTGTCGAACTCCAGACGAATCAGTTCTTGATCGGTCAACGGAACTTGGTGTACCTGGACAAAGGGCGGCTTGACGGACTCAGGATCGGAGACCGGCTCGAAGTCTTCAGAACCGGCTCAGGGCTTCCGCGGCGCACCCTGGGAGAAGTGAAAGTCTTGGCGCTCGAGGATGGCACGGCGACGGGTTTGTTGACGCGGGCCACGGCGCCCATCCTGCGAGGCGATCGCTTTCGGTGGAAAGGTTCCGACCTCGGCGGGTCGGCCGGAGGTCTGCTGCTTCCGGAACAGTTGCAACCGGAGATTGAGGCGAAGAAGCCCGACGAATCGGTTCCTGCTGCCGGAAGGGACAAGATTCAGCTCCAGCAGGTCGGGAGCCGCACGTTGATCAACCTGGATGAGCTAGTCGATCAGTTGGAATATGAATCGGGAGAGGTCACGGTCAAGCCCGGCGGGATGAAAATCCTCGAGCAGATCGCCGACTATCTCCAGACCGTGACCGACAAGCATATCCGAGTCGAGGGTCATGCGGACAACGTGGAGATCGGCCCATCGCTCAAGGCCAAGTATCCGACCAACTGGGAACTGTCCAAGGCGCGGGCGTCCTTCGTCGTGCGATATTTGATCGAAAAGGGCGGCATCGACTCGGCGCAGTTGTCGGCGGTCGGGTATGGCGACACGAAGCCGGTCGCGAGCAATGCGACCGAGGAAGGCCGGCGGAAGAACCGGCGGATCGAAATCGTTCTCTATTCTTCGGAACCCTCCCAGAATGAACCAGGGCGTGCGCCGGAGCAGTCGTCGGCCAGCGAGGCAGGCTATAGTTTTTCCCGCCTGGGAGCCTCGTCGTCGGTCTCCGATGCTCCAGACGCACCGCCGCAGCCGAGCAGCCAGGCTCCCACTGACCCCGCAACTCCGCCAACCGGGCAAGCCGCTCCCGCGGGAGAGGCGAGCGGATCCGACGTGACCGTTCCGCCGACCCAAGATGCCCCTGCGCCTCATCCTGATCAGCCGTCTGATCCCGCGCTGCCCCAGCCGTAGTCGAGTGGCTCCTTCCGTCGCCCTCGTCAGCGCCTTCGCCGCTCCGGACGTTGTGAATCTGTTCTGACAGCGGCTTCGCCGCACGACCGGTCCGCGTTCCTTTCATTGTTCCGCGTCTGAGGAGCCTGCTAGAATGCCGCATGCCCGACGGCGTGTCCGCTCCGCAGTCAGAAACACCGGTTCCCGTTCCGCCCCTCTATGCTGAGGTCATCATCCCTCGACACGTGGCGCGGACATTCACCTATCTCATTCCGGCCCGCCTACAAAACCGTACCCAGGTAGGAAGTCGAGTGCTCGTTCCCTTCGGGCGCAGTACCCTGCAAGGCGTCGTGGTCGCGGTGACTGACCGACCGTCGGCGGAGTCCGCGTTGAAACGGCTCCGCGAGATCCGATCACTGCTCGACAACAAGGGCGATGAGCTTAGTCCCGAATTGCTGGAGTTATCCCGCCTGATCGCCGAGCGCTATCTCGCGCCCTGGGGCCAGTGTGTGAGGTTGGTGCTCCCGCCGACCCAACCGAAACGTCGAGAGGCCAAGTACGTATTGACTGAAGCCGGACGTCGGGCGTTGAGCGGCGAGGAACGCCTCTCCGCCGCGGATCAGGAACTCCTGCGTCGGCTTGCCCGACGAGCGAAAGGATTGACCGAAGCCTCATTGCGGAAGGCCGCAGGGACGTCGTTGAGGCGGGCGTTGAGGAGAATCACGCGAAAGGGCTGGGTGCGCAAACAGGACGCCGACCAACATGGTCCGGAGGCGGGGACCAGGCGACAGGCGGCCGTCGCCGACGAGATAGACGATCTCGATCCACGACCGATCGCTCGGAGACTCGATCCCCAGGATCTCTCGCCGGAAGCGCCCTCACCGCTCGATCGGCTGATCGGTTTGTGCGATCCTCCCCGGCATTCTGCGGTTCTCCTCCATGCGCCTCCGGAATATCGCTTCGCTTGTCTGATGCGGGTCGCGGAAGCGATGCTGGCGCGCCGGCGCGCTGTCCTGGTGGTCACGGGAGAGGTGCTCCGGGCCAGGCAGGTCGCGCATCAGGCGAAGTCTCGCTGGGGAGATCGGGTCGTTCTGGTCCATAGCGGGCTGCCCGCAGCGGTCCGGGCCGAGGGCTGGCGGAGGATTCGCGAAGGCACGGCGAGCGTCGTGATCGGCACGAGGTCGGCGGTCTTTGCGCCGGTCTCATCCCCGGGGCTGGTCTGGATCGACGGAGAAGAAGACGCCTCGCTCAAGGAGGAGCAGGAGCCCCGCTACCACGCGCGGGACGTGGCCTGGACCCGCGCCGGCCGGGGTCGCGCGCTGCTCGTGCTCGGCTCGTCCCATCCGTCGTTGGAGACCATGCAGGCGATTAAGCGCGACGGAGGCGCGCTCTACCTCGCACTCGAAGCTCCAGGTCAGCCGAGGGTGGAACTGGTCGATCTCCGGACGTATCCGTCCGGCACACTCCTGTCGCCGCCGATGGTCGAAGGTATCGACCGCGCGCTGGCTCAACGGAACAGAGTCGCGCTGTTTCTCAACCGCAAAGGGTATGCGCGGGCTCTCACCTGTCGCGATTGCGGGAGCGTCCCGCGGTGCGGACAATGCAGCGTGGCGCTCGCCTATTACCGCCGGATCGGCCGCTTGGTCTGCCCGTACTGCGGGGCGTCCGTGGCGCTTCCCGACACCTGCGCCTCCTGCCGGGCCGCGAGGATCGAGCCGGTCGGGTTCGGCACCGAACGCCTGGAGGACGACGTCAGACGTTTCTTCCCGAAGGCCAGGATCGCGCGCCTCGACCGGGACGTGATCCGGCATGCCTCGCAGGTGGGAGCGGTCCGGCACTTGCTCGGGGCCGGAGAGCTGGACCTGATCATCGGGACGCAATTGCTGTTTCAGCTCGGACCGCCCCCACTGTTCGGATTCGTCGGTGTGCCGTACGCGGACGCCGGATTGCACCTGCCGGACTTTCGCGCCGCCGAACGGACCTATCACGCCTTGCTCGACGCGATGGGGTTGGCGTGGCCAGACGACGCCGGCGGCCGAGTCGTCCTGCAGACGTATTTGCCGACCCACCATGCCGTCGCCGCGGTCGTCGATCGGGATTTCCAGATGTTTGGCAAGACGGAGCTGGCCATGCGCGAGGCCCTCGGCTATCCACCCTTTTATCATCTCATCGGCTTGAGAGTGTCCGGCAGGAACGCCGAACGGGTGGAGACGTCGGCGGTCCGATGGGCGGAATTGTTGAGAGAGCAGGTGCGGCGGGTCGGGCGACAGTCCGCTCATGGCGTGACGGTCCCGGCGCCTGCCGAAAGCCTGGCGTGCATTCAACGGAAGACCGAGGGGGTGAGCGTGCTGGGTCCGGTTCCGGCGCCGGTCGCCAAAGTCCGCGGGCGGTATCGCTGGCAACTGCTGGTGAAATCGACCGACCGCGAGATCGCACGCGCCCTTGTCGCCGCAACGCTCGAGCGGGTCGAAGGGGAGAGGACATCGAAGGATCTGAAATTCGAGGTGGACGTCGATCCCGTCGAGGCTCTATGAAGGACGAGTTCCCTTCGACTGAGACGGCCCGGCGGCCTGGCGATCTCCGGGTTTGCCGGAGAGAACACCGCCGTTCCCGCCGCGGGTTCCCGCTCGCTTGAACAGTCCGTAGGCGAAGGTGATCCAGAAGATGGACGAGAAGAGCCCGAAGAGGATCGCCGTCAACATCGCTCCCATCTGCTCGTTCGTGGGGTCCGTCGTCGTCAATCGGACCTGAATCATCGTGGCGATCGGCCACGCCAGGCTCTCAAAGCCCAGGAGCAGCGTGGACCAAGCCCAGATTTCGCCGATCGTACGGCCGCGCCACAGCAGGAATCCGAGAGCCGCGAGCACCAGCGCGGCGGTCCATGCGAGAGGCAACGCACCCCAGATCAGCCAAAACCCGACGGCGACCACGAGGCTGCCGAACAGGGCGTTGAGTCGGAGAGGCCACATTTCCGGGGGGTCGGGTGGTCAGCGCTCGGTTTGGAGAAGAGCGAATAGCTCGAAACTGTTTGCCGCCGGCTACCCGCGGTTTTCGCAAGCAGTGTGAAGGGATCGCGGAGCGAAGTCAACCCCGGCTCGGGCCGACGAGGAGGGAAGCAACAAGAACGAAGGGGCGACCCGGAAAAGGGTCGTTAGGTCCGGAGTTCGGCGCGAACCGCTTCAAGGAGCGCCTGCATGTCGAACGGTTTGTGCAGCGTCCTCCTGGCCCCCAACATTTGCGCGACGTCCAGATGGTTCAGAATCCCGATCATGTCGCTCCCGCCGGTGATGGCGATGATCTTGGAAGACGGAAACTCCCGGCGGAGCGAGACGATGCTCTCCAGCCCGTCCTGATCCGGCATCAGAATGTCCATGATCACGAGGTCGGCCGGACAGCAGCGGTATCGGTGCAGACCTTCCTTCCCGTCGCGGGCTTCGTGCACTTCGTAACCGGCCTCTTCCAGCGTCCGCCGGATCATGCTCCGGATTGGGTCCTCGTCGTCTACGACGAGCACGGACGGCATGATGCCCTCCTCTCGTCCAAAGTCTAGCCTTCGATTCCCAGCCGGCGACGGCCTGCTCAATTGGGGACGTTGCGGACCGGACCGTTCTATCGTCCTTGCCGCTTGACAAAGAACGCCGCGGCTTGGGCCCGTCGCGTGACCCGGAGCTTCTGAAACACGTTGGCAAGATAATTCTTGACCGTCTTGTCGCTCAGGCCCAACGCGGCGGCGATCTCTTTGTTGGTTTTTCCTTGGGCGACAAGCGCCAGGACCCGTTCCTCCTGCGCCGAGAGCGGGTCTCCTTTCGCGGTCGTGTCGGCGGTTCCCAAGCCTTTGATCCAGGCGAGCGCGCGCTGCGCCATCGACGGATCCAGAATGGACCGTCCCTGGGCGATGTTCCGAATAGCCCGGATCAGCGCAGCCGAGTCGATCTCCTTGAGCAGATAACCCTGGGCGCCGGCCAGTATCGCGGCGAGGACCGAATCGTCGTCCGCGTACGAGGTCAGAAACACGATACGCGTCGAGGGGCAGGCGGAAAGGATCTCGCGACAGGCTTCGACACCGGAGCCATCCTGCAAGCGGGCGTCCATCAGAATCACGTCGGGTTTCAGGCGCAGGGCTTCGCGCACCGCCTCGGTCATGGCCATAGCTTCGCCCACGACGCTGATGCCCCGGTGACGGCTGAGCACCGTGCGCAGGCCGATGCGGACGACCTCATGGTCGTCGACCAGCATCAGCCGAATCGGCTTCATCTTAAGGCTCGGCATAGGGAGCGTCTTTCGGGATCTCGAAAATTACGCGGGTTCCTTGCCTCGGTTTCGACAGCACGGCGAACTTGCCGCCGAGCCGCTCGGCGCGGGCGGCCATGTTGGCCAGCCCATGACCGACGCCGGTCGCCTTCAGCGGATCGAACCCGATCCCGTTGTCCTGCACCGTGAGGCGCACGCAGTCCTTCAAGACACGGAGCGAGAGACTGCCTCGGTCGGCGCGGGCGTGGCGGAGGCAATTGCTGACGGCTTCTTTCGCGACATTCAACAGGTGCCCGCGCCAGTCCTCGGGAACGCTGGCGGTCGCCGCCGGGTCGATGGACACGCGGAAGCGCGTCGAATGCGGGCCTCCGAGGGTCTGGACCATCGTCCGCAAGGCCGTCGGGAGTTCGTGGCTCATGGCCGATTCGGTGTCGAGACCGGCGATGAACGAGCGGATCTCACGCATGACGGCGTTGAGCTGGGCGACGGCCCGCTCCAGCGTCTTTCCGGCTCGTCGGGGGTCTTGTTTCTGCAGAGGCTTGCAGGCTTCCAGGTTCAGGCCGACGGCGTACAGCGATTGCAGAATGTCGTCGTGCAAGTCCTGGCTGAGCCGCTGCCGCTCTTCCAGCGCCTTTCGCAGATCGCGTTCGCGCTGACGGAGTTTCTCTTCCGCCCTCTTGCGTTCGCTGATGTCGGCCAGGAGACCCAGAATCGCGTACGGTCGGCCCTTGTCGTCGCGCAGGAGAGCGGTCGACAGTTCGGCGTGGATCAACGTGCCATTCTTTCTTCGGCGGATGACCTCCAGTCCGGCGAACGATTCGTCTCTCAAGACGCGTTCGCGCAATGCGAGGTGTTCTTCGCGTTTGTCCGGCGGGACGAAGGGAAGCGTGCGGCCGACGGCTTCTTCCTCTCGCCAGCCGAAGATCCGCTCCGCGGCGGGGTTCCACAGCTTCACCTTTCCCTGCAGGTCGATGATCACGATCGCCATCGGCGAGGAGCGGACGAGCGCGGTCAGCATGCTATTGGTCACCCGCAACTCTTCTTCCGCCTCCTTGCGGTCCGTGATGTCGCTCAAGGAACCGGACATGCGGAGCACGTTCCCGGCCTCGTCCCAGATCGCCTGGCCCTTGGCACGGAACCAGCGATAGCCTCCCGCCTTCGTGCGAAGTCGATACTCCACGTCGTAGGGCATCCGGCGTTCGATGTGGTCGAACAGCGCCGCGAAGACCCGGTCGCGATCCTCAGGATGCAGCAGCGGCGTCCAACTCCCCAGGACGTTGGGGAATTCATGCTCCTCATAGCCAAGCATGTCCCTGACGCGCGGAGACCACCACAGCGGAGTTTGGGGATCGTACCAGGGAAGGTCGGGCGCCTTGTGGCCGTCCCACAGCCCGTCTTGGGAGCCGCGCACGGCCAGATCGAATCGCTCCACGCTGTCCCGCAGAGCCGCCTCAAGCTGTTTGCGCTCGGTGATGTCGCGTAGGAAGCAGAAGAACCGGCCGCCGTCCTGGTCGAGGTATCGGATGCTGACGTCGACGTCGACCTGCGAGCCGTCTTGACGCCGAAGGCATGTTTCGAAGCGGTCCCCGCCGGATTGCATGATCCGTTGGATCGAGCGCGACACTTCATGAAGCTCCTCGGCGACCTCCAGGTCATGAATGTTCATGGCGAGCAACTCATCCCGGCTATAGCCGGTCAACCGGCCAAACGCCTCGTTGACCTCCGCGATGTTGCCCTCCCGGTCGAGTTCACAAAAGCCATCCAGTGCGATCTGGAGAATGGCTTGGGTCCGTTCCTCCACCCGCCGGCGACCCAACTCGGCCCCGGCGCGGGTTGCGAACAACGTGACAATGTGCGCCAGGTCGAATGGCGTCCGGATGGGCTCGTCGTGGAGCAGGCTGAGCACGCCCAAAGGCTGGCCTGCCGCGTTCGCCAGCAGGGCGCCGCAATACGCCTCCGCGTTCACGCCGGCGGACAACGTGAAAGCGGGGAACCGCTGTTGGAACCCGCTGGGGACATAACAAAGGCGCTCGCGCAAGACCTGGGCGCACGGCGTTCCTGCCAAGTCGTATTCGAAGTTGTCGACAAAACGGCCTCCGGCCCAGACCGCCAGGGTTCGGATTCGTTCCTTCCCTCCGGGCAGCAGCTCGCCGACCAGCGCGTACCGGACCTGTGCCGCCGTGGCGAGGTGGTACACCAGGGAACGAAAGAATTCCGGTCCCGCCGAAGGGTCCGTGCCTGCGACCACGGCGCTCAAGACATCGGCCTGGGCCTTGAGTCGATCCAGGGCGGATTCGAGACGTTCCGCCTGCCGGATGACGAGCGCTTCGTGCACTCCCAACAACTGCTCGAGAGCCGACACCCGGGCCAACAGTTTTTCCGACTCGCCGACTGCTCCGTTCGGGTTCATGGCGCGCTCTCCTGCGTCCGGGTCCCTGCGCCCGGCGCGAACACCCGGTCTCCATCGAACGGCAGGACCGCCAGCTTCACGGCCAGCGCCAGCGTCCGGAAGAGTTCCGCCGCCTCCCGGGGAATCTCCACTCTGGTGAACAGAATGACGGCGAACAGATTTCCCGAGGGCAAGAGCCCGCCGAATCCCACCACGGATTGAATCCCGTAGCACAAGACGAACTCCTGCTGAACCGGCACATACGGGCTGCCCGCCGCCCGGGGAACGAAAAAGACGTTGTAACTCTTCTCGTGCTCATCCACGAGCAGCTCATGGCCGCTGGGCAGCAGCGCATCGACGGAGACTCCAAATTGCGTCAAAAGTTGGGAAAACATCGGGAACTGCATGGAAAACCGATCGCCGGTAATCGGGATCGCCTTGTAACGCTTGGACTGCGTCCGGTCGTTCCATTCCGGTCGCAGGCCCGCCGAAGCCATCAGGGTCAAGCACTTCATGGAAGGGGTGTCGGGTTGACGGCCCAGCAGACCGACGACGTAGCGCCGGCTTTCTTCATCGAGTGAGCCGAAGGGATGGGTTTTGAAAAATCGCACGAGCGCGCAGGCCGGCTCGGGCGACGGCGAGAAACCCATGTGCTCGTAGAAATACCGGACGACACGTCCGGCGACTTCCTCCAGGCTCGACGCGCCGACGCCCAGGGTGCGAAGCACGGCGCTGCACTGAGTGATGTTCCGCAAGCTCAGCTCACGTAAATTGTACAGGCGGCGGTCGGCGGGCGGGGTATCAGACATGCTGGGTGACTCCGGTTGAGATGTTGATAGGACGACGAAACAAGCCGCGAGGTCTCAACCAGGATACCAGACCGTCTGGCCGGTGCCTTTGCCTGCGGCGCATGGCTGTGCGGCTACGAAGATCGCTCAAAGGAACAGGGGCTTGAGAACAGCCGTCCGAATCGAAATCGTTTCCTGCGACGGGATGGAATCCGTCCACCGGTAGGCGAACACTGAGGATTGCGGCCCATGAAGAAACCGGGAAGAGGGAGGGTTGGTGCCGAAGGGGGGACTCGAACCCCCACGGGTTGCCCCATACGCCCCTCAAACGTACGTGTCTACCAATTCCACCACTTCGGCGCTGGGCGGATTATAGAAGTGGGCCAAAATGCTTGTCAATCAACCGCCTGTCCGGTAGAATCGGCGCCGCTCAGAGAGCCGTCGGCGTCCAGTGCGACCGCGCATCACAACCGCGCCGGGGATCAGGTGCTCGCCTCGTTTCAGACTTCCACAACCGGTCGTCGGACAGTGAAGATCGCCGCGTTCTTCGACGTGGACAATACCCTGCTGCCCGGAACACCCAGCGAAGTACGGTTTTTTCGCTACCTGTGGAGGACCGGGGTCGTCGGCTGGCGGGAAGCCGGCGCAAGCCTGTGGTGGTGGCTGCGTCACGTTCCCCCGGTCTCCCTGCAGCCCCTTCGGGAACGGAAGCTCTATCTTACCGGCAAGCACCCGGCCGAGATGGAATCGTTAGCGGAGGCGTTCTGCCGGGCGGAGGTCCTCCCGTTTCTGTCCGTCGACGGGTTGGCCAAACTCGACGCCCATCGCCGCGAGGGGCACGAGATCGTGCTCATCACGGGCTCTCTCGATTTTTTGATCCAGCCGCTGGCCGCTTTCTTAGCGGTGAAGGCGGTTTTGGCGGCCAGGCCGGAACGGACGGTGGCCGGGTTCACCGGCCGGCTCGTGGCCCCGCTTCCCTACGGCGACGGGAAACGGCGGTTGATGGCGGCCTTTGCGCGGCAGAACGGGCTTGATTTGGGCGAGTGCTACGCCTATGGAGACAGTCCGGGAGATGTGGAGGCGCTGCGGGCGGTCGGCCATCCGATGGTCGTGAACCCGATCAGAGGGATGGCCCGGATCGCCCGCCGCCATGGATGGCCGATCGTGCGATGGGAATAAATGAGACAATAGCTCTCAGCGGTCGGTTGTCAGCGTTCAGTTCTCGGACAGAAGGAAGCGTCCGTGCACATGCTTTTCATGGCAGACCGCTGATGGCTAACGACTGAAGGCGCATTGGTTGAAATGCTGCGCGTGACGGAAATTTTCCATAGCATTCAAGGAGAATCCACCCATGCGGGCCGGCCCTGCGCGTTCGTGCGGTTGACCGGCTGTCCGCTGCGGTGCGTCTGGTGCGACACGGCCTATGCCTTTTACGGCGGCGTCGAGATGTCCCTGGACGACGTGCTGGCGAAAGTTGGGGCGCTCGGTTGCCGGTTGGTCGAGGTCACGGGCGGTGAGCCGCTGCACCAGCCGGAAGCCTACGCGCTGATCGAGCGGCTCTGTGCAGAAGGCTACGACGTATTGCTGGAGACCAGCGGCGCGATCGACATTTCGCCGGTCGACAAGCGGGCCCATGTCATTCTCGACATCAAATGTCCGGGCAGCGGCATGACGGAGCGCATGTGCTGGGAGAATCTCGCCCGGTTGACCGCTAAGGATGAAGCGAAGTTCGTGCTCAAGGATCGGGCCGATTATGAGTGGGCCAAGACGATCCTCCGGCGATACGAACTCGCCGACCGGTGCCCTGTGCTGTTCAGCCCGGTCTTCGGCGAGTTGGACCTCCGCCAACTCGCCGAGTGGATCCTGGCGGACCGGTTGCCCGTTCGCTTTCAGGTTCAACTCCACAAGTACATCTGGGCGCCCGATATGAGAGGGGTATGAGCGGGAAGCCCCAGCCGTCGGCGTCGGGCTGAGAGCCGATAGCCGGCGGCTTGTCCGCGAGCAAGGAGACGGAATGAAGATCATGCGAGTGATCGCGAAGCAAGGACGGGTCGAGACGGAGCAGGCCGAGGTGGTGGTGCTGACGCATTTCGAAGGCGATACCTCGTTCCAGGACGATGCCTCCGCGGTGGATCGCGCCCTCGACGGCCGCCTGCGCGATCTGCTGAGAAGCGGCGAGTTTGAAGGCAAGCAGAACGAAACCGTGCTGTTCCATAATCCGGGCAAGGCGGCCGCCAAACGCGTGCTGCTTGTCGGCTTAGGCAAGAAAAAGGACCTGCGTTTGGATACGATCCGACAGGCGTTCGGCTGCGCCGTCAAGCGCGTGCGCCAGGCCAAGGCCACCGCCTTCACGGCGGCCGTGCCGCAGGGTTCTTTGCCCCGCACGTCCGCGATCGACATCGCTCAAGCGATGGTCGAGGGCGCCGTGCTCGGCAGCTATCAGTTCAACGTGTATCGCAGCGAGAACCGTGCGGAGGCGAAGAACCTTGCCCGCATGACGGTCATCACATCGCGCGCGGAGGAACTGGACGATCTCAAAGAAGGCATTCGGCGCGGCGTCGCGACGTCCGAGGCGGCCGTGTTCGTGCGCGATCTCTGCAACCATCCTTCGAACGTCATGACGCCGTCGCGCATCGCGGGTGAAGCGAAGATCATCGCCGGGGAACGAGGCGTGAAGCTGAAAGTCCTCGAGCGCGCGGATATGGAGAAGCTGGGCATGGGGGCGTTGCTGGGCGTCGCGCGCGGCAGCCACGAGCCGCCCAAGTTCATCATCCTCGACTATCGCGGCGCCGGGACTGGCGGCCGGCACGCGAAGCCCATCGTGTTCGTGGGCAAGACAATCACGTTCGACACCGGCGGGATCTCGCTCAAGCCGGCGGAGAACATGGAACAAATGAAGGCCGACATGACCGGCGGCGCGGAGGTGCTGGCGACCGTGCGCGCAGCCGCGCGCCTGCGCCTCCCCGTCCACGTGATCGGCATTCTGCCGGCCACGGAGAACATGCCGGGCGGCGGCGCGATGAAGCCGGGCGACATCGTGAAGACGCTCTCCGGCAAGACCGTCGAGGTGCAGAACACGGATGCGGAAGGGCGGCTCATTCTGGCCGACGGCCTGGCCTACGCGACCCGTTATAAGCCGGCCGCCGTCATCGACGTGGCGACCCTGACGGGCGCGTGCATGGTCGCGCTGGGGCAATTCGCGATCGGCATGTTCGGCAACGACGAGACGCTGAAGGAGTCCGTGCGGAAGGCCGGGCTCAAGACCGGAGAGCGCGTGTGGGAAATGCCGCTCTGGGAGGAATATTTCGAGCAACTGAAAAGCGACGTGGCGGATATGCGAAACATCGGGGGGCGCGGCGGGGGCATGATCACCGCGGCCCTGTTCCTCAGCAAGTTCGTCGGCGATTATCCCTGGGTGCATCTCGACATTGCCAGCACCGACTGGAGCGAGCGGGAGCGGGCATACATTCCGAAAGGCCCGACGGGAATCGGCACGCGACTCCTGATTCAGTACTTGATTGATCGGTCGCTCTAAGCGAGGAATCCGTTGATCTGTCGATTTGGTGAACGGTCGGAATTTCCGGCTATTCAGCAGATCATCAGATCGACAAATCGACAGATCATAGGCCATGACGTTGCGTGAAAAGATCGGCCAGCTGTTCATGGTGGGATTCTCCGGCACTGCGGTGTCGAAGGACGTGGCGTCGCTCGTGACCGACTACAGGCCCGGCGGGGTGATTCTGTTTTCGCGCAACTTAGAGGCGCTGGATCAGATCGTCCAGTTGACGAACGACCTGCAGCGACTCTCGCCGGGCTCGCCGCTCCTGGTCGCGATCGATCAAGAGGGCGGGCGGGTTTCGCGCCTGCCGGCCGGGTTCACCATCTTTCCGCCCTGTGCGGTCTTGGGCGCGTGCCATTCCTACGACCTGACCTACGCGGCTGCGGCGACCACCGCCGCCGAGTTGCGGGCCGTCGGCATCAACATGAACATGGCGCCGGTCCTGGACGTCAACAGCAATCCGGCCAACCCGGTGATCGGGGACCGGGCCTTCGGGTCCGACCCGACGACCGTCTGCGAGATGGGGCAGGCGACGGTGGCCGGGCTGCAAGACAACAAGGTCGTCGCCTGCGGAAAGCACTTCCCAGGGCACGGCGATACCGCGGCCGACTCCCACAAGGAGCTGCCGGTCGTCGAGGCGCCGGTGGAACGATTGCGCGACATCGAGCTGTCGCCGTTCCGCCACGCGATCGCGCACGGCGTGGCCACTCTCATGACCGCGCACGTGCTCTACCGCGCCTGGGATCCCCGACTGCCCGCCACGTTATCCCCGACCATCCTCACCACCTTGTTGCGGGGAGAGATGGGCTTCGACGGGGTCGTGTTGACCGACGACCTGGAGATGCACGCGATCATCGACCACTACGGCATCGAAGAGGCGGCGGTCCGGGCTTTTCTGGCGGGCGCCGACATGTTGCTCGTCTGTCAAGACCCGGCTCGCGCTGCGGCGGCCGTCCAGGCGATGGAGAGGGCCTTTGAGGACGGGACCATCCCGGCGAGCAGGCTTGAGATCTCGCTGGGGCGGATCGCCCGACTCAAGCGGCGGTTTTTGTCGGCCTCCAAACCCGTCTCGCTCGCAGATGCCAAACTGGTCGTGGGATGCCGAACCCACAAGGCCTTGCTGGATTCCATCCGGCAGGCGAGGGATCGGCTGCTGAAAGCACAGGCGTGAAGACGCCCCCTGATCAGTGGGCCGGCCCGAAGGAGATCTGGGCCTGGTGCATGTATGATTTCGCCAATTCCTCCTTCACGACCCTCATCGTCACCGTCGCCTACAGCGTCTATTTCGTTCAAGTCGTCGCCGGCCACCTGCGTCCGGAAGGCCTCGCGGAACGGCTCTGGTTTTGGGGGTACGCTGCGTCGATGTTGGTGGTGGCGGTCTTCTCTCCGACGCTCGGGGCGCTGGCGGACGAGCGGGCGAAGAAACGGGCCTTTCTCATCGGCTCCACAATTCTGTGCGTGGTCTGCACGGCGCTCCTCGCGTTGGTCCGAGCCGGCGATATCGGGCTGGGGCTGACGCTGTTCGGGCTGGCCAATATCGGCTTCGACCTAGGATTCGTCTTCTGCAGCGCGTTTCTGGTCGAGCTGGTTCCGCTCAGCCGGATGGGCCGGATCTCCGGCTACGGCTGGGGGCTGGGTTATGTCGGCGGGCTTCTTTCGTTGGCGCTGGCCTATCCGTTCATCCGCGGCGGCTTCGTGGAGGCCAATCTGCCGCTCTACCGCGCGAGCTTCGCGGTGACCGCCGCGTTTTTTCTCGTGGCGGCGATTCCGACGTTTCTCTTCCTGCGGGAACGCGCCCAACCGCAACAGTCGAATGCGACGACCGCGGTCTGGCGGTCGGTCTTTCGCCGGCTCGGCGAGACCGCCCGCCGGCTTGGCCACTACCGGGATCTCAGCCGCTACCTGATCGCCTACCTGGTGTACACGGATGCGATCAACACGGTGATCGTGGCCTCGGCCATCTTCGCGAACAAAGTCCTGGACTTTACGCCGGGCGATCTGATTATGTATTTCCTCGTCACCCAAGTGAGCGCGGGACTCGGGTCCATCCTGTTCGGCGTCCTTGCGGATCGAATCGGCGCGGCCCGGACCATCACGGTGACGCTGTTTCTCTGGACCGCGCTGGTGGCGGGGGCGGCGCTGGTGCGCACCCACGGCCAATTCTACGCGATCGGGCTTCTCGCCGGCGCGGCCTTGGGCGCCAATCAGGCGACCAGCCGCACCCTCCTTGGACGGTTTACTCCGCTGGGTCGGCAAGCGGAGTTTTTCGGATTCTTCTCGGTGGCCGGCAAGTTCGCCGCGATCATCGGCCCGCTGGTCTACGCCGAAGTGACGGCCTGGACCGGCAGCCAGCGTTGGGCGGTCCTGTCGATGGCGGTATTTTTCGCCGTCGGCTGGTTGATCTTTCGGACCGTGGACGAGGAACGAGGCATGGCGGCGGCGAATGCGAAGGCTTGAAGCGGAAGGGGCGAAGAGGCTCTATGGCTGTCAAAAAAGGCGACATCATCGACGAACGGAAACGGCACCCGGAAGGATGCGGCCTGGTGGTGAAGGTGATGGCCGGGGGCGAGGGGTTTGAGAAGATCATCTGCTGCGGTCATGAACTGACCGAAGCGGATGTGGTCTCCGAAGTGACGCCGGCGATGGGCCGGAAACGGGGCGACTTGGAGGCGGGAACCGTGCTCGATGAGAAAAAACTCCACCACGACTCCTGCGGCCTCCGCGTCATGATCATGGACGGTGGGGCGGGCTTTCAGGAAATCCGATGTTGCGGGCATTCCCTGACAACGACATCGGTGCGAGGGCTGCAGTTCGGTGGGATGCGAGGGCCCCTAGCGGAGGGGTTCGAGCGGCCGGGGAACGCGTAAGAGGACGGTGCCGGAAGGACGACACGGTCGCCTGCGTCCAGCGCGATCCTCGGCACATCGTCCCGGAAACGGAGGGCTATGCGCGATCGGACGGAAATGATCAAACGGAGCCTCACGTGGTTGGAATGGCTAGATAGTTGGGGATACATCACCGCCGGACTTAGCCTGCTCGTCCTCGGCATGCTCATATTCGCCCAAAGCTGGATTGTTTTTTTCCAGCGCGCCACCCAGTCGAATCTGCACCCGGCCGGTCTCAAACTCCTCAACGATCTCTTGCTGGTCATCATCCTGCTGGAGTTGTTCAGAACCGTCATCCGCTATCTGAAGACCGATGTCCTGCTCCTGGAACCCTATTTGGCGGTCGGTATCATCGCCTGCATCCGGCGAATCCTGACCGCCAGCGCAGAACTGGCCCATCTGCCGGAGATCACGGCCGAAATGTTTACCCGGTATCTGCTAGATGTCGGCCTGAACGTCGGGGTCATCATGGTCCTGATCTTTGCCGTCTTCATCCTGCGCAAACGGCCCGAGCGGTCGGTGTTAGTGTCGCCCGCCCTGGAAAAGGCGGGCGGCTGAACCGCTTTCGCGATGGATCTTGCGGGACAGCGCCACCCAAGAAGTCCACACCGCCCGAGATGCGCGCTTCTCGCGCCTGAAACGTGCGGCCGCCTTCGCGGGAGGGCCTGCCGTCGCGGCGTTGGTCTTGTTCGCCCCGTCTCCCGAGCTTCCGCGTGACGCCCAGGTCCTGGCAGCTATTCTGACCTGGGTCGTCCTGTACTGGGTCGTTGAACCCATTCCCTTGCCGGTCACCGGGGTGCTCGGCACAGTCCTCTGCGTTATGGTCGGTCTCGGCTCCTTCCGGACCGTGTTCGCGCCCTACGCCCACCCGATTATGTTTTTGCTCATCGGAGGTCTGCTGCTCGCTGAGGCGATGACCGTTCACGGGGTGGCTGGACGATTCGCCGCCGCCCTAGTGTCGGCGCCGTGGGCGGCCGGTCCCAGGCGCCTGCTTCTGATGATCGGGATCGCGACCGCCGGCGTCTCCATGTGGATCAGCAACACCGCGGCCACGGCGTTGATGTTGCCGATCGCGCTGAGCCTCACCACCTCAGTGGGAGCGGAGGCACAAGCCGTGCGCGGCCCTGATCGGGCGGGCCTGCTGCTTCTGTTGTCCTTTGCCGCCACGGCCGGCGGCATGGCCACCGTCATCGGCACGCCGACGAATCTGGTCGGAGTCGGACTGATCGCCGAACAAACCGGAACGACCATTTCGTTCGCCACTTGGATGGCGTTAGGCGGTCCGTCGGCGCTCGCCCTCCTCGCGGTCGCCTGGGGAGTCGTGGGATGGCTCCATCCCGCCGCGCTCCCGGCGGTGTTCAATCACCGTGCCCTACAGAGCGGACCCCGCCAGGCGCTCGGACCCTGGACGCGGGGCCAAGTGAACGCCTGTACGGTGTTCGGTGTCGCGATTCTGCTGTGGATCCTCCCGGGACTTGTGATCGCGCTGGGGGGCTTGGATCATCCGGCCGCCCTCTGGGTCCGGGTGTTCTTGCCCAGCGAGCGGGTGGCCCTCCTGGCCGCCGGCCTGCTCTTCGTCCTTCCAACCGACCTGCGGCGAGGCGAATGGACACTGTCGTGGAAGCACGTGGTAGGCATCAGATGGGATGTGCTGCTCCTGTTCGGGAGCGGGTTGGCGTTCGGCGAACTGATGGTGAAGACCGGCCTCGCGGATTTCATAGGCCGGGGCTTCGTCTCCCTGTTCGGGAGTCACACGATCTGGAGCTTGACGGCGGTGTCGATTGCGGTCGCGGTTCTGGTCAGCGAGTTGGTTTCCAACACCGTCACAGCCACCATGGCGGTTCCCCTGGCCATCGCGATCGCCCAAGCGACCGGCGTTTCGCCGCTTCCGCCGGCGCTGGGCGCCACGCTCGGCGCAAGCCTGGGCTTTGCCCTGCCGGTCTCCACGCCGCCCAATGCGATCATCTACACCACCGGGTTCGTCCCTTTAGGCAAGATGATCCGCGCCGGCCTCCTCTTCGACGTGATCGGGGCCGCCATGATCTGGGCGGCGCTCAGGCTGCTCTGCCCTGTCTTGGGGCTGACCTGACAAGCACACGACGAACGCCATGACCCGACGAAAAAAGGCATCGCCCTTTTGCTGATCGAGGCCCTTCGTGGTCGCAGCGCGATGCCGCCACGATATGGGTCGCCTCTTCCTTCCCGCTCCTCTTGCCCAAGGGCGCCGGTTATGGCATCATGGCACTTTCCGAAGGTTGGGTGATGGCCAATCTGCTCGAATACGTCGGCTGTATCCACATTTATCTGGGTCCCTATCGTGGGAATCCGATCGCACTCTATCTGAAGCGCGGGAATGGGGTGTGCGAGATCGGTCCCAAGGCGTATCCATGGAACGATGTTGTCGGCGTAGGCGAAACCCCGAACCGCGCCGCCGCCGATTTCGAAGAAAAATGGAAGGCGAAAGGGTTGTCTCCCGACATGTATACGGGACCGTCCTGGGAAGGCGGGATCAAACCCGAAAAGCCCGCGCCGCCGAAGCCTGCAGCCCCGCCGAAGCCCCCTACGGCTGCAGCTCCAGAAAGCGCCGGTCCTGCACCGGCTCCCTCGCCTCAACCTGCCGACGGCAGTCCAGCGGTCGTTACGTCTCCAGTGCCTGAGTCAGTCGCTTCACGGACGGGAGCCACCTAGCAACAAGATTTCCTCACCAGGATCTCACTCTCCATCATACGCTTTCCGATTGTGGGATGGCCTGTTGCTCCGGCAAGGGTTCGTCCGCCAATCTGCTGCGCCTGATGCCGTAGCCGAAATAGATCGCGATCCCCACCACCGTCCACACGACGAATCGAATCCAGGTCATCGTGGGGAGGAAGGCCATGAGGCCCAGGCAGGTGGCCATGCCGAGCAGAGGGATCCACGGCATGAACGGAATGCGGAAGGGACGGCGTTGTTCGGGTTTTGTCCGCCGCAGGACGATTACCCCGAGGCAGACGAGGACAAACGCAAACAAGGTCCCGATGTTGGTCATGTCGGCGGCGTCGCCGATGGGGACCAGCGCCGCGAGCACGGCCACGCCGGCTCCGGTCAGGATCGTGGCATGGTGCGGAGTGCGGTAGCGCGGATGCACTTTGGAGAGCCACGGGCTCAACAGTCGGTCCCGCGACATGGCGAAGAACACCCGGATCTGTCCGATCATCATGACGAACAGCACACTCGTGATGCCGGCCACGGCACCCGTCGCGACGACGGCCGCGCCCCAATTGAATCCCACCACCCGCAAGGCCTCGGCGACCGGCGCGTGGACATCGATCTGCTCGTAGGGGATGAGCCCGGTCAGGACTGCGGCGACTGCGATATAGAGCAGAGTGCAGATGCCGAGGGAGGCGATGATCCCGAGAGGGACGTCCCGCTGAGGATTCCGGGCTTCCTCCGCCGTCGTCGAGACCGCGTCAAAGCCGATATAGGCAAAGAAGACGATCGCCGCCGCGGCGCCCACGCCCTGGAACCCAAAGGGCATGAAGGGCGTCCAGTTGGCCGGCTCGACGGCGGAGATCCCCACCCCGATGAAAAACAGAATCACGGCCAATTTGACGAGCACGATCAAGCCGGTGGCCCGTGCGCTTTCCTTGACGCCCAGCACCAGAATCCCGGTGACGAGCAGGACAATGATCGCGGCCGGCAAGTTGACGACGCCTCCGTCTACGCCGGGCGCATGCGTCGCCCAATGCGGCAGCTCGATCCCGCAGAATTTCAGAATGTTGTTGAAGTACCCGGACCATCCGATGGCCACGGCCACGCAGGCGACGCCGTATTCCAGGATCAGGTTCCAACCGGTGAGCCAGGCCAGGAACTCTCCGAGGGTCGCATAGGAATAGGTGTAGGCGCTGCCCGAGACAGGGATCATGGCCGCGAACTCGGCATAGCAGAGGGCGGCGAGCGCGCAGGTGAGTCCGGACAGAACGAACGAGAGAATGATGCCCGGTCCGGCGCCCGGTCGGTGGGCGTCCCCGACGATCGCGGTTCCGATCAACACGAAGATGCCGGTTCCGACGATGCCGCCGATGCCCAGACCGGTCAGATCCCAGACGGTCAGGGTTTTCTTGAGCCGATGTTCCGGATGATCGGCGTCGGCCAGGATTTGATCGATGGGTTTAGTCCGGAACAGGCGACTGGCCACGTAGGCTCCGACGCGCGCGGTTACACAGCGGGGTCAAGAGACGGACATCGCTGACGAAAAGTATAGCAGGTTGCCGGCGGAAGAACGCTCCGCCCGGCTCGGCACATGGGTTACGATTTTCCACGGGCGGCCTTGAGAAAGGCTTGGAAGAGACGTCGGTGAATGTCGTGTCGGTCGAAGAGAAACTCCGGATGCCATTGCAACCCCAGCAGAAAGGGATGATGCGGCGACTCGATGGCCTCGATGACGCCGTCCGGCGCGACGGCGCTGGCCGTCAAGGACGGTGCGAGCTGCTTGACCGACTGGTGATGGGAACTGTTGACCCGGATCCGATCCCGCCGGACGATCCGTCTGAGCAGACTCCCCGGTTGCACCGTGACGGGATGTGAGAGCGCCGTGGCCGGCTTGGCCTGCCGATGCGGCAGAGCCCGGGGGATTTGTGACGGGATATCCTGGAAGAGGCTCCCGCCGAGGGCGACGTTGATCGTTTGCATCCCGCCGCAAATGCCCAACAACGGCACGGCGCGCTCGGCAGCCAGTCTGGCCATCTCTAGCTCGAATTCCGACCGCTGTCGGCTCATCACGCGGAACTTGTAACGTTGCCGTTCGCCATACAAGGAGGGAGGAAGATCGGGACCGCTTCCGGTGAGCAACACGCCGTCGAGGTTCTCGAACAGTCGGCGTCGAAGGGCGGGATCGGCCGCGAGGGGGAGAATCAGCGGAACGCCGCCCAGTTCTTCGATCGCGCGTACGTAACGGGCGCGTAAAAAATAGGTGGGTTCCCGGCCCCCCATGTCTTCCCGGTCTCCCGCGTTGAAATCCGGGGTGACCCCGATGACGGGTCTCATTAGGGGGTTGGAGCCGGCTCCGGTACGGCCGAGTCGGGCCCGGCTTCCTCCTCCGGGGGAACGCCCAAGAAGCGCACCGGTTTGTTCCCTTTCAGATGATCGGGAGTGATGACGTAGGTACCTCTGATGCTGGTGTCCCAGACCTTCTTGGCCGCCTTCTCGTCCGCTCCCGTGAAGACATACGTCAGCCCGCCGACGATGCCGCCGCACAAGGCGAAGACGACCTTGGCGACTCCATAGGGAATCGTGAGCAGGGCCGCTCCGATACCGAGGCCGCCTTGCGACTCGGTCGATTCGGTACCTCCCTCTTCCTTGGTCTGCGCGGTCGCTAAGGGCTCAAGGGTGAAATGGCAGATCGCGAGGACCATGACGACCGCCATGATTCTGAGGCATCGAGCGCTCGATCGATTTCGCTTGTCGATCAACGGTGCCACTTGGAAATTATCCACGTGCGCGTCCTCCTCTTCCCGGTTAACGTTCGACAAACTGGGCGCGGCAGAGCCGCGTTTGTGTCCGAGTCATTGCTTATAACAAATTCGACCGTGAATGCAAACCCCTGCGCCCAGGACGAAGCGATCAATTGGCTGCGGGAAGGCTCGACCCCTCGGTAAGGTCGAGTTCGGTCAGGATATGCGATTTGATGACCGTTTGGTGTGCGACCACGACCCTGTCCAGCTCGCGGGACCAGGAGTCAGCATGAACTTGTTGGTTCTCCTGGACGAGACCGGCCTGCAACGCCAGATCGAGCTTGCAGGCACAGAGGGCTTGCGCGAACAGGTCTTCCGCGCGCGCAACATACCCTTCCCGCTCATCTTCGGGAACACCGGCCAGGACACGGTCCAGCCACTGGCTCCAGCCGAGTGTCTGGCGCGCGCGCGCCAGTTGTTCCAGGCCGATCTCGACCGCCACTTGCACGCCTCCTTTCCAGCTCCGCTTCTTGACGTTGAACACGCAGGACAGGCGGTTCGGATGCTCGGCGACGGGCTCCGGCCCGAAAAAGAACGTGACGCGATATTGAGCGAGTTCGAGCGAAGGATCAGGGAGCAAATGCGCCCTCCATAAAAAGAGCAACCAGCCGTCCGGCCTGTTATTCTACCATGCTCGTCGCTGCGCGCCCACCGCCGATTGACGGTGTTCCGACAGGACGATAAGATGCCGGCGATGAGCGAGTCGCCGATCCTCAGCCGACGCGTCGATGAGATTCAACAAGCCCTCCGGGAGCAGCCGGGGCTGGATGGCTGGCTTTTCTATGATTTCCGCGGCAGCGACCCCCTGGCCTGCCGGGTTTTGCACGTCGATCCCGCGACCCATGCGACGCGCCGCTGGTATTACTGGATTCCGACGCACGGCAGTCCGATCAAACTGCTGCATCAGATCGAGCCGCACGTGCTGGACCACTTGCCGGGAACCGCCCTTTCCTACGTGTCGTGGGAAGAGCAGAAAACCCGTCTCGGTCAGATGCTCGGCGGGGTGCGCCGTGCGGCGATGCAGTACTCGCCGATGAACGCGATTCCGTATCTGTCGAGGGTGGACGCCGGCACGATCGAGTTGGTGCGGAGCTTCGGAGTCGAGGTGGTGACCTCCGCGGACTTGGTGCAACGCTTCGAGGCGGTCTGGAACGATCGGCAACTGGCATCCCATCGCGTCGCGGCTCAAGCGCTCCGCCGCATCGTCGACGAAGCCTTCGACCATGTCAGGACATCCGTCGCACAACGTGCGCCGTTGACGGAGTACGCGCTGCAGCAGTTCATCCTGTCGCGCATGAGGACGCACGGCTTGGTGACGGGAAGCCCGCCGATCGTGGCGCTGAACGAGCATAGCGCCGATCCGCACTACACGCCGGGACCGAGCGGCTCGGCCGAGGTCCGCCGCGGCGATCTTGTGCTGATCGATCTGTGGGCGAAGCAGCCCGAACCGGGGGCCGTCTATGCCGACATCACCTGGACCGGCTACGTGGGCGACCGCGCACCGGCCCGCCAGCGCGAAGTCTTCGAGATCGTGCGGCGAGCGCGGGATGAGGCCCTGTCGTTCGTCCAGCGCCAGGCGGCGGCGGGAAGATTCCCCTGCGGCTGGGAAGTGGATGACGTCTGCCGGCGGGTGATCCGCGACGCCGGGTATGGGGAGCGATTTCTGCATCGCACAGGCCATTCCATCGGGGAAGAGGTGCACGGCAACGGGGCGAACATCGATAATCTGGAAACACAGGACACGCGCCGGCTCCTGCCGCGGACCTGTTTTTCCATCGAGCCGGGCATTTACCTAGCCGGCGAATTCGGGATCCGCAGCGAGCTCGATGTCTATCTCTCGGACCGGGAAGCGATGGTCTTCGGCCAACCGGTCCAGACCGAGATCGTACCGATTCTCACATGATGCGGTCAGCGTTCAGCCATCAGTCTTCAGGATCGCGGATTCCCCTTCTTCGGAAGTTGAACGCTGATCGCTGAAGCCTGAGCGCTCCTTATGGAGCCTCGCTTGACACCGCCTGCGAGCACGGGCTAGAGTCACCCAAGGCCTCAACCCGCGAGGAACCACGCGATGTTTGGCACCCTAGGCTTCTCCGAACTGATCATCATTCTGGCCATCGTGCTGATCATTTTCGGTGCGGGCAAGTTGCCGCAGATCGGTGAAGGGCTGGGCAAGGCGCTCAAGGGCTTTAAAAAGGAAGTACACGACATTCCACCGCCCGAAGCCATCCAGCCTCCCCCGGATCAGCTTCCCTCCCAAGCGCAACCCAGGCCCGCGGCGGAGGAGACGCAAGTTGCCTCCAGCCAGTCGGCGTCCGCCGCTCCCAAGCCGACGGCGCCCTACACACCGGGTCCGGAACTGACTCCAGGAACCACGGCTGCGCTTATGGCGAATCTTGGGCCCCAGGAAGCGCAACCCAAGGTTGTCAAGGCGGCACAAGCTGCGCCGCCCGCTGCGGCGAGCCCCGCCTCCGCCGGCGCTCAGGGGCACCAGCCGCCGACGATGGAGGAGCGGATGGCGACTCCGCCTCCCGTCGCGCGGGCGCAATATCCGCCGTTGCCTCCGAGCGCGCAGCCCAAGCCGGTTGCGAAGCGTCCCTCCGCAATCGTGAACAAAGAGGCCGTCGCTCGGGTGCAGGCACAACAGGCGGCCCTCAAGCAGAAGGCCGCACAGCAGGCGCAGGCGGCGTCGCAATCAGGGGGACTCTCGCCTCAGGATATGCAGAGTCTCGGGTCCGGACTGGGCGATGCGCTCCGGACGTTCCGGCAGGCGGTCGCCGACGTCCGCAACACGGTCGATCCGGAGATGCGCACCATTCAAGCCGAAATGGACGCCGCTCAGAAAGAGATCGAGCAGTCCATCGAAGCGGCCAAACAGATGCCGGCTGTGCAGGAAGAACCCCCCAAGCCGGCCTGATCAGCCAACAATCCTCCAATCCGGTTTCAGCGACCCTTGCGTGCGATCCATCGCCAAGCTCCTTCGCCCACCATCCTCCTCTTGATCGGCATCCTCGTTCTCCTGTCGGCCTGCGATGGAGATGAGCCGCCACGCAGCCCGGATACGATCGTCTCGTATCTGGCGTCGCTGCTCGCGGACGCGGACCCCGAGGTTCGACGAACCGCAGCGGAAGGTTTAGGAAAGCTGGGACAATCGGGCGCCGCTGAGGCCTTGGTCGAGGCGCTGAATGATCCGGACCCCGCTGTCCGTCAGGCCAGCGCCTGGGCTCTTGGCCAGCTTGGGGAGGCCGTGGCTGGTCGGGCTTCGTTGCCTCTGGTCGGTCGGCTGCGCGATCGTTCCGAACAGGTCCGGCTCAGCGCGGCCAGAGCGATCGCCGAGATCGGAGAAACGGAAGCCGTCGTCGAACGGCTGACTCGGGCACTCAAAGCGTCCGATGCGGCGACGCGGCGCGCGGCCGTTCACGCGCTCCTCTCGCTCGATGCGCCGCCAGCGTATCCGGCTCTCGTTGAGGCGCTCCGGGATGACGATGCGGAGGTTCGACAGGGAGCGGTTGCGGCGCTGGGGGAGTTGGCCGATTCGCGGGCGATTCCCCTGCTCCGCGAACGTCTCTTGCACGATCCTGCCGTCGGCGTGCGAGCCGAAGCGGCATTTCGCCTGGGAAAGATCGGCGACCGAGCGGCCGTTGCCGACTTGGAAAAGGTGGCGGCGGACGATGCGGATGCGGGAGTGCGCCGCTGGGCCAGGTGGGCGAGCGAGCAGATCAGCTCAGCGCCCGATTCCGGTTCAGCGCATTGACGAGTTCCAGGACCTGCGCGCGGGCTTCCGGCGCGATGTCCGTGAACTGCACGCCCATGCCGGGAAAGAGCAGGTAGCGTTCGGGCTTGTTCCGGGTCCAGGCGACCTTGGCCCTGGCCTTGAGCTTCTCCCAGGGCCGGTCGGGAAGCGCGAATTCCACGGCCAATTCGGTGCCCTGCGGAAGCGGGGCGCTGCTCTCGATGAACAATCCGCCCCCGCCGATACCTCCGGTGAGGCTGTCGAACTGTTTTCCTTCCGGCGTCGTGTAGCGGACTCGGATCGCCAGCGGCGCCCGCGGATGGGCTCGGCTGTGCGCAAAGCGTGAGTCTTCATCGGAAGCGAGAATCCGCTCGATGACGGCCTCCCAGGTCAGCGTCCCCAGGCGCTCGCCGTTGATCCCTACGAGCGTGATCGTTTCCTGGTCGCAGTCGATATCGAGGGCTTTGCCCTGATGAGCTTCTGTCACAGTCACCGTGAGTTTCATGCGCGATTCCCTTGCCGGATCGAACCGGTCATGTCGGCTGGCCGACCGCCTGGAGCGATCTGACGAGCTCCAGAATGCGGGTCCGCGTGTCGTTCGACACATCGGTGAACCGCACGCCCATGCCCGGAGAGAAGGTATACTGATCAGCTTTGGGGCAGACCCATGCGACGACCCCTTTGGCCGCCAGCCAGTCCGAGGAGCGTTCCGGCAGGGAGAATTCCATCGCGAGCTTGGTTCCCACGGGCAGCGGCGCCTCGCTCTCGATGAACAGTCCTCCGCCTCCGATCCCTCCGGCTCGGCCTTCGAAATGACGCCCTTCGGGAGTGCTGTACTTCACCCGGACGGCCAACGACACCCTCGGCTCACTTCGCGCGTCCTTCGCGCTCTGGGGTTTGCGATAGGCCAAAATCTGGTCGATGATGAAGTCCCAAGAGAGACTGCCCAGCGGCTCGCCGCCGATTCCCAGCAGCGTGATCACCTCACGCGCGGGATCCAAATCCAGAGTCTTGCCTTTGTGTCGATTGCTGGAACTGACAGGCAGTTTCACGGTCGCACCCGGCGGTACTTTCCCTGAGGGTTAGTATAGCGCAGGGTTCGGAAATGTCGAATAGAAGCTGTGAATCGGCCGGCGGCCCAGCCGAGGCCGGCACAGAACGGGGAGAAGAAAATAGGCAAGGGCCCGATCGGCGTGGAAGGAAGCCTCAACCGGCCATGATCGGGGGATCGCGACCCGAGAGAGGGGCCGGTGAGGCGAAAATTGGGCGCGGCTAAGCCGTCGGGTCCCGGCTTAGGCGCTCTTCATTTCTTTGTCCTGTTCGTAGAGGCGGATCGGCTGGCTTTTCCCGGAGATGACCTCTTCCGTAATGACAATTTCCTTGATCTGTTTCTGGGAGGGGACGTCGTACATGACGTCCAGCATGACCTCTTCCAGGATCGCGCGCAAGCCACGGGCGCCGGTTTTCTGCGTGTAGGCTTTGCGCGCGATCGCGCCGAGGGCTCCTTCCGTGAACTTCAGTTTCACTTTCTCGAAGGAGAGGAGCTTCTCGTACTGTTTGGTGAGGGCGTTCCTCGGCTCGGTCAAAATGCGGATCAAGGCCTTTTCATCGAGTTCCTCAAGGGTGGCCACCACCGGCAGGCGCCCGATGAACTCCGGGATCAGGCCGTACTTCAGGAAGTCCTCCGGTTGAACCTGAGCCAGCAGCTCTCCCAGACGGGCGTCGGAACGGCTTCGGACTTCCGCGCCGAAACCCATGGCTTTGCGGTTCAATCGCTGCTCGATGATCGAGTCGAGCCCGACGAAGGCGCCGCCGCAGATGAAGAGAATGTTGCTCGTGTTGACTTGGATGAACTCCTGGTGAGGGTGCTTGCGGCCGCCCTGCGGAGGCACATTGGCGACCGTTCCTTCGATGAGCTTGAGCAAGGCCTGTTGAACACCCTCGCCGGACACGTCCCGCGTGATGGAGGGGCTGTCGCTCTTGCGGCTGATCTTGTCGATCTCGTCGATGTAGACGATTCCTCGCTCGGCCCGCTCGACGTCGTAATCGGCGGCCTGCAGCAGCTTGAGGATGATGTTCTCGACGTCCTCGCCTACGTACCCAGCTTCGGTCAGCGTCGTCGCGTCCGCGAGGGTAAAGGGGACATCCAAATACTTCGCCAGTGTCTGAGCCAACAGCGTCTTGCCCGTGCCGGTCGGCCCGACCATGAGGATGTTGCCCTTCTGGAGTTCGACGTCGTCGACTTCACGGGAGGAGATGCGCTTGTAGTGATTGTGGACCGCTACAGAGAGGATCTTCTTGGCGCGGTCCTGACCGATGACGTATTGGTCGAGATGGTGCTTGATCTCGGCCGGCTTCCTCAGCTTAGATGAGATCTCTTCCTTCGCTTCTTCCCAGTCCTCCGCGATGATGTCGTTGCACAGGTTGACGCATTCGTCGCAGATGTAGACCGTGGGACCGGCGATCAGTTTGCGCACTTCGTCGCGGCTCTTGCCGCAGAATGAACACCGGAGGTGCCGATCCAACTTTTCCTGCTTCGGCATACCGCTCCCCCTGAAGCTATTTCTCTTTCGCCCCGTCCTTTCCCGACTCGCTCTGTTCAAGCCCCTTGGCGATCTTCGGAGGACGAGTGATGACCTCGTCGATGATGCCGTACTTCTTGGCTTCTTCGCCGGACATGAAGTAATCGCGTTCCGTATCCTGGGCAATCTTCTCCAGCGGTTGGCCGGTATGCCGGGCGAGAATGTCATTCAGCCGCTCGCGAATCTTGAGAATTTCCCGGGCGTGGATGTCGATTTCGGTCGCTTGTCCCTGAAACCCCCCCATCGGCTGGTGGATCATCACCCGCGCGTTGGGCAACGCGAACCGTTTGCCCTTCGTACCCGCGGCCAGCAGCAGGGCTCCCATGCTGGCTGCCTGGCCCAGACAGATGGTCGTAATGGGCGGCTTCACGTATTGCATGGTGTCGTAGATGCCCAGCCCGGCCGTCACGCTGCCGCCTGGGGAGTTGATATACAGGTTGATGTCCTTCTCCGGATCTTCGGCTTCCAGAAACAGCAGTTGAGCGATAACGAGGTTCGCGAACACGTCGTCGATCGGGGCTCCCAGGAAAATAATGCGGTCTTTGAGAAGGCGCGAATAAATATCGTAGGCGCGCTCGCCTCGATTCGTTTGCTCGATGACAATCGGAACCAGCATGCCGTGCAATCCTTTCAGCTAGAAAGTCGTCGGTAGTCTACCATATTTGGTGTCCGCGCGTGCTCAGGATGTGGTGAGACGGAAGGAGCGGATGACGGTCATCCCTGAATCACCGAATGGCGATAGACGAAATCGAGGGCTTTGTCCGCCAAGATGCGGGCCTTCAATTCGTCCACCGACTCTTGTCCGCCCGCAAGGATCAACCGCCGGAGTTCATCCGCCGACAGCTTGAGTTCCCCGGCCAACCGGGCGATTTCCGCGTTGATATCCTCCTCTTCAACGGTCAGCCCTTCTTTTTCTGCGATCGCTTCCAAGATCAAGCCGATCTTGACCCGGCGTTGGGCTTCTGGGCGGTTCTCCTCGCGGAATTTGTTGAGTTCCTCCCCGCGGATCGCGGGTTCATCCTGGCCAGCTCCCGCCCCTCGTTGCCGGCGGCGTGCCTGCAGGTGCTGCCGGAGCATGGCCGACAGCTCCCGTTCCACAAGCGTCTCGGGCAGTTCAAAGTGATGAGTTTCCGCCAGGCGCTTCAGGATCGTGTCTTTGTACGTTTCCTCGATGTCTTTCTTCAGCGCCTTTTCCAATTCGCCGCGGAGTCTGTCCCTGAGTTCCTGCAACGAATTGTAAGGACCGCAGTCCTTGGCGAATTCGTCATCGACCGGCGGGAGCTTTTTCTGTTTAATCGAGCGGATCTTCAGGCGGAAGACCACCGTCTTTCCTGCCACCCGGGGATCGGGATGGGTCGGAGGATACGGTTGGGAGATCTCCACCAACTCTCCCTCTTTTTTGCCGAGGAGATGCGGGTCGATCTCAACGCCGAGGATCGGGGTCCTCGACCCGACCTTATGGAGCAGACCTTCTTTCTTGGTCCCTTCGAGGGACGCGAGGTCAAGAAACCCTTCGACGTCGAGGATCGCATAATCCCCTTCGCTGAGCGGGATTCCCGCCGGCGCGGCGTCCAGCCTGGCATGTTGCTCTCGGAGGACCTCGATCGCTCGATCGATTTGTTCGTCGGTGACCGTCCGTTTATCGGGTTTGAGCGAGATGGGATTAGGCGCCTTGTAGTCCCGCAGTTCGATCTTGGGCTTGATCTCGACGGTCGCCGTAAAGGTGAAGGCGGCGTCTTTCTTGATCTTCACCCGCTCCAACGGCGGAATTTCGACCAGGATAGGGACGATACCGGCCTGCCGGATGGCTCGATCATAGTAATCCGGTACAAGTCTCCGGACGACGTCTTCCTCCACCGTCTTCGCGTAGCGCTTTTCCAGCAACGCCAGGGGGGCTTTGCCCGGACGAAAGCCGGGAATTTGGACCTGGCGGTTCAGTTCATTGTACGCTTCAACAAATCGCTGCTTGACTTCCTCGGCCGGCACTTCGATCTTGAGCGCCCGTTTCATCGGTCCGAGTTCGGTGACTTCCATCTTCATGTGTCATGGACTCCAGCCGACAACCCGACCCCAGCAGCATCCGCTTTCTGTCGGGAACTTAGCGTGTCAGTTCGGGTTTTGAGGGTTGCGGATCGGTTCGCGAGATTGTTGGTGCGAGAGGGGGGACTTGAACCCCCACGGTTGCCCACGAGATCCTAAGTCTCGCGCGTCTGCCAGTTCCGCCACTCTCGCCCCTGCCGACCTGTAGCGGAAGCGCAATCACCGCGTTGCGCGCGCCGTTCGGCCGCCTCGCTACGGCTCTCTTGTACAGCCCGTCGCGCGCCAGTGTCAACCATGATTGTCCGAGGCGACGGGCGGCTTCGGGCTCCTTGACGGCTACGATCGATTCTGCGACACGGGGGCGACGACCGCGCTTCCGCTCAACGGACCCAAGGCGAGTCCGGACAAGCCTCGCGGCCTGGTCGGAGTCTCCCGGCGAGAGGAGGTAGCGCAAGGGTGGGTTGGGCGGTATAATAATCCATCGAAACACTCGGGAAGGTTTCCGGATCTTCACGGACTTGGCCGGTGGCGTCTCGGTGTTCAACTCCCAACGTTCTCGCCGGTTGATCGGGTTTTTCTTCCTTGACACAGACTCGGAAGCCTTGACCGTCGCGCGGCATGCGAGGTCTCTCGGGAAGCGCACCGGAAGGAGGTGCCAGATGAAACGATGGGTTATTATTGGAACAGTCTTGTTCGCTGCGGTGGCGTCAGCGGAGACGAGCTGGGCGTATCGAGATTATTTCAGCCCCGAACAAAAGGCCCAACTGGCCAAGATTCAGACAGTCCTAGTGGAAGCCATCGCCCTCACGGACAAAGGCGCAGTCGACGCCGGGCCGATCGCGGAAGTCGTCACGCGTCGCATGAGCGAACTCGGCTATACGGTCGTCCGTGACGGCGCGAAGCCCCACGACGTCGTCTTCAAGGTCAAGTGCGAGCAGCGGAAGACGTGGGAAGGCACGACAGCGGCCGGAGGAGACAACGATCTCCCCGATGCTCCCTCTCGGCTGTGGAAGGGGCCGGCCTGCCAATTGACGTATGTGCTGGGCGGTATGAAGATCAAGTGGCAGAAGGAAGTACGAACGGACTTTGACGACGCGGTGCAGGCGGCAAACGGTGGAGACCCCGGTGCGTTTGCGATGGCCAAGCTCAAGGAGCGGCTGGAGCAGTACGATTTCCCGGTCCTCGTCACAGCGGAATGGGGGCAGCCGGATCGACTCATTAAGCTGCTAGACGACAAGGGCACGAATCAGTTGCGAAGGCTGAAAGTGATTTCGGTCCTCGGCGAGATGCAGGCGGACGAGGCGCTGCCCAAACTCAAGGAGGCGCTCAAGGACAAAGACTTGGCCAAGCAGGCGGCCGTGGCCTTGGGCAATGTCGGCAGAGACGGCATCCCGCTCTTGATCGATATTCTGAAAAATTCCAAGCAACCGGAGCTCCAGGCTGCGGCGGCGAAAGGCTTGGGCGATGTCGGGAACCTGTACGGCGACAATTCCGTGGTGCCCCCGCTTCTCGAAATGCTGGATGCGCCGGGGATCGACGTGACCGTGCAGACGGAGATCGCCTGGGCGCTGGGGCGGGTGCCGGACCGGCGGTCGGTACAGCCGCTGTTCGCGCTCGACCGAAAGCTCCAGAAGATTCGGAATGATCCCCCGGATCCCTTGATCAAGAAGCTCAAGGAAGCGGTATTCTGGGCCATTAAACAGGTCTACACGGAAGATCAGTACAGCTAAGCGCCTGCAGTGCGGAGAAGCCGGAGGGGCAGGCCGCAAGTCCGATCCTCGACTTGCGGCCTGTCGCCGTTTCTAGCGCCTTTCCTCCCCGGTCCCGCTCGCGGATCCTCCCCACCTTCATGATGTGTCACCGAGTGGAATGCATGCGCCTGTAATAGGCGGCCACTTTCATCCGATTGCCGCACAGCCGCATGCTGCACCAGTGGCGGGCGTGATTCTTCGTGGTGTCGTAAAAATAGAGGATGCACGCCGGATTCTGACATTTCTTCACCAGCGACAGATCCGCCCGGCTGAGCAAGTCCGCGGCGGCTTCGGCGAGGACCCCCAACACTCCTGTCGCGCGATCGGCAGCGGTCCTAAATTGGAGGTCATACCTGCGCCCGGTCCGGACCAACTGGAAATGACCGGTCCGGCCGGTGAGCAACCGGTTGATCGCCTCCACCGCTGACGCGGGCGCAGGCCTGCCCGACACGATACGTTCGACCATCTCGCGCAGGACCGCGCGGAAGGCCTTGACCCGGTCGAGCAGGCGGTCGCCGGACTGATCTTCCGCGCGCGCCGTCGGCGACCCTGCGCTCGACGCGCGGTCCATCAGTCTCGCTTCTTCGAGCCACGCCAGCAAATCGGAAGGGCGTTCCAGAAGATCCACCGGCCGGCCGGCCTGCATGACCTGCGTGTTGATGAAATCCAAGCAGGGATGATTGCCCACGAACAGGAACTTGCTGGTCATCCTGCCCTGCATCACCGTGACCTTGTTCGGCCTCGCACCGTCTACGCTGCACTTGACAGGTTAGCCTTTCCCAGGTATAACTGTCAAAATATATGTTCGATGGTTATCCCGCTCCAGGGAAGCGAAAGGAGGTTGGCCATGCGGATGCAGGCAATGGGCGGTCAGCTCTTGGAGAAACTGCAAACCGGGCACGTCGGCCTCAACGTGAGCGACCTCGCCCGCGCGGGAGCGTTCTATCGACAGGTCTTTGGATTTCGGGTGATGGGAGAATCGCGCGAGGGGGGCAGGAAATTTCTCTTCCTCGGCGACGGCCGCGAATTGCAGCTCACGCTGTGGGAGCAAAGCGAAGGCCGTTTCGAACGACGCAAACCGGGGCTGCATCATCTTGCGTTTCAGGTCGCCGACATCGCGCAGGTCAGAGAAGCTGAACGGCGACTGCGGGCGCTGAAGGTTCCTTTTCATTACGACGGTATTGTCCGGCAGGCGGAGGGTTCGCCTGCTACTGGCGTATTTTTTGAGGATCCTGACGGGACTCGTCTGGAGATCTACTGTCCGTCGGGCGGAGGAGACCACCCTATACCGGTGCCGGGAGTGCCCTCCTGCGGGTTCTTTTGAGGCGCCAGCGAAAGGCGGGATCGGAGCCATGGCGTACCATGACGGCGAGCGGGAGGTGCAAGTTCGAGCCGGAGTTGATTCCGAGGCCTGTCGGGTTGGCAACATGATTCGCCGGACCATTCCGTCAGCGGCCGCCGAGTTTTTAGCCGGTCTGCCCGTGCTCGTCGTCGGATCGGTCGATGAGGCCGGGCGGGTGTGGGCTTCGTTGCTGACCGGCAGACCGGGGTTCCTGGACGTGCCGGACGACACGACGCTGCGCATTCAGGCTACGCCGGCCGCTGGCGATCCTTTGCACAAGAACCTGCGAATCGGGGCGCCTGTCGGGCTTATCGCCATCGAGTTCGAAACCCGCAAACGCATGCGGCTGAACGGCCGGGTTGTCCAGGCAGACGAGGCTCTCCTCATCCGGGCTGAAGAGGTGTACGGGAACTGTCCGAAGTACATCCAAGCGCGCCGTCTCGAACTGTCGGCTGGAGTGTCCGATCAGGTCGCGCATGCCGCGCGCAGGCCGGTGCTCACTCATGCCCAGCAACGCTGGATTGCGGAGGCCGATACCTTCTTCGTGGCCAGCTATCACAAGGCGGGCGGCGCGGACGTCTCGCATCGAGGGGGCAATCCGGGATTCATCAGGGTGTTAGACGACAAAACGCTCGTCTGGCCGGACTATCCGGGCAACCGGATGTTTCAGACGCTTGGCAACCTCACCTGCAATCCGAGTTGCGGGCTGCTTTTCGTCGATTTCGATCGAGGGAGCACGCTTCAACTGACCGGTGAGGGTCGAGTCCGGTGGGAACGCGAGGAGCTGGAGGCTTACCCGGGTGCCGAGCGGCTCGTGGAATTCCGAATCGAGCACACGATTGAAACCGTCGACGCCCACAGCTTGCGCGTTCGATTTCTCGGCTCCTCTCCCTTCAACCCCGCCAGGCCGGCGCCGGCGCGCACGTGGAGAAAAAGATCAACGGCAGTGATAGACTCACCCGGCGCTTTCATTCCATCAGGAGGACCTCTATGAGCACGATCTCGCGTCGACGCTTTCTGCAACTCTCCGCCGCGGCCGGCGGGGCGCTCGTCATAGGCGACTGGGCAGAACAGATCTTTGGGTTCGCAGGCAGGACGCACATCGCCTCGGCTTCCGAGCCGATCAAAGTCGGCATCATCGATCCCTTGTCCAGCCCGTATAAGACATCCTCGATCCACGACGTGCACGGGGCCACGGTGGCGTTGGACCTCTATAACAAGCGGGGCGGGGTACTGGGCCGTCCGGTCGGCCTCATCGAGGCCGATGACGCGTCCAACGTGGACACGGCGATCAAGGCTGCCACCAAACTGATCAAAGACGATCGTGTGGATTTCCTCATGGGCACGTTTAACGGCGATGTGGCGCTCGCCGTGTCGGAACTCGCCAAGAAGGAAAACAAGCTCTTCATGGTCACCGGCGCCCACATCATGGACTTGACCGGCTCCCGCTGTAACTCACACACGTTCGTCTTCATGCCGAACGCCCGCATGATGGCCCAGGCGGTGACGCCTCATATCGTCAAGGCTTACGGCAACAAGTGGTTCATGATCACGGCCGACACGATGGACGGCAAGGCGGCGCTCCAGGCCATGACCGATGCGCTGAAGGCTCACGGCGGCGACGTGGTCGGGTCGGTCACGACGGCCTTTGGTGCGACCGATTTCAGCGGTCCACTGACGGAAGCCAAGAACGCCAAGCCGGGTGCGGTCATCCTGAACCTCTACGGCTGGGATCTCGTTCGTGCGTTGAAAGCCTACACGAAACTGGAACTGGCAAGAGAGAAGATCGGCGTCGGGGGGATGATCGGCGGTGAGCAGATCGGTCGACCGTTGGGCTATGCGAACAATGCCGGCGTTTGGGGGTTGATCTGGGATCCGAAGATCAATACCGAGGGCTCGAAGCGCTTTATTCAAGGCGTGATCGACAAATACAACCATACGCCGACGTCGCGCTGTTACCTCGGCTACGCGGCGATGATGCAAATCTTGGAAGCGGTCCGGCGGGCCGGGACGACCGAGACAGCGGCTGTGATCAAGGCCTTGGAGGGCCACGAGTTCGACGGGCTCAAGGAAGGCCGCTCCTACTTCCGGGCCTGGGACCATCAGCACGTGCAAGATGTCCTGGTGGGCGAAGCCTACGGAAAAGAGCTGGGACTGGGCCACTACAAGATTCTCGCCACCGTGCCGGGAGATGCAGTCGCCGGCGGGGTCGAGCAGAACACCTGCCGATTGTGAGATGCGCTCTTCGCTGAGCGACGGATGGCCGGTCGCAGCCCGGGCTGCGACCGGCGTTGTGCCTAGCGTCCTTGCTTCTCCCCTGCTCTGGCCCGTCCCTTCCGGCCGTGCTCGCCGGCAGCTTCATCGGCCCGTTCGAGTCCGCGCTTCTTCCCCTTTTTCTTTGATTTCATCTCCTTTCCAGTCTTCTTTCCGTCTTCAGCCTTGGGCTCCTCGGAAGCCGCTGGAGCGGCGGGAGCCGGCTCGGCCGGAGCAGGTGCCGGCGGCGCTGGAGCAGCCGGAGCGGATGGGGCTGGCTCCTCCGCGAAGGTCGAGGTAAAGGTGAGGGTCATGACGATAGCCAGCAAGCTTCTCTGCATCTGCCTCATGGGCGTACCTCCTTGTGCTGGGAAGACGGGCGACCTGGCGGTGCGGCTACCGCGTCATCAGGTCGTTTAATGACGTGTCGAGTGGTTCTATCCCTTCGGCGCCCCCTGCTGAACGGCGGATTTCATCGGGATGATGAGTTAACCCGCATTATTCATGACAGTTCGTCGCGAAAACGCGGAGACGCGTTGTGAGACGGGCAAGCACAGCCACGAAGGAGGGACGCATACCGGGGACCCGTTGCCAGGCTTCATGCAACGGGTGGTCAGTATGTTGACCGACTGAGTGGCGAGCACGCCCGTCGGAACAGCGTATCCGCGTTTGCAGCAGAAGCGTTCATGAATAATGCGGGTTAAGCAGCCTTCACCTCTGAGGCGCAGTGAGCGCACTTCGTCGCCTTGAGCGGAATCTCGGAAAAGCAGTACGGGCAGGGTTTGGTCGACGGAGCGGGCTGAGCATCCGGCTTCCTGGTCAAGGCGTTGACTCGCCTGACCAGCAAAAAGATCGCAAACGCCACGATCACGAAATCCAGGACCGCTTGCAGAAACACTCCGTAGTTGATGGTCGGCGCGCCGGCCGCTTTCGCCGCGGTGAGCGAGGGATAGGGCTGACCGGACAGGTTGATAAACAGACTGGAGAAGTCCACTTTGCCCAACAGCAGACCGATCGGCGGCATCAGGATGTCGCTGACCATTGAGCTCACGATTTTGCCGAACGCCCCGCCGATGATGATCCCGACGGCCATATCCAGCACATTGCCGCGCAAGGCGAAAGCTTTGAATTCGTCGAGCATAGTCGCCCTCCAGATGAAATTGTGAATTGCAGGAGATCGTTCCTGTGACGTGCGAGGCAAGTTCCGCTATTGTCCGAAGAGTTTCTTCAGCGCCTCTTGGCCTTTCTGGACCGCCTCTTCTGCGCTCTTGGATTTCAGCATCTCTTGGACTGTTTCCCTCACTTTCTCTTTGACCTGCTCCTGGACCTTGGCGCCGATGGCCTTGGTGTCGAGCCCGTACACAGGCGCCTGCGCGGTACCGGTGATAAGCAGCGGCACGGTCATCCGGCCGCCCGCCATGGCAAGCTTGGCCGCCGGTGAAGCGGCAGCGATCTTCTGACTCAACGCTTCAGACAGGTTGAGGGTGGCTTTGAGATTGAACGTCTGATCGAACCCAACGGTGCCCGCCACCGCGGCCTGGAAATCGTGGCTTTCGACCAGCAGCCGCTGCACCGTGATCACGCCCTGCTTGATCACGACGTCGCCTTCAATCGTCGAGAACACCGTGGCTTTGACATTGTCCGTCGCGATGCCGGCTACTTTGAGCAGGGCGGCCACCTCCTGCAAGAGGTTAACGCCTTCGAGCTTGCCGTCCTTGACGGCCACGTGGCCGACTCCCTCGAGCGCCTTTGTGAGATTCGGCATGGACAAGCCGCGACCCCGCACGGCGAGATCCGCGGCGGCGGACCCGCTGATCGACAGGACATCCGCGCCGACGGCTTCGAGCGCCGGCCCCAGTTGCAGTCCCTGGACGGCCACATGCGCGTCAAACGGAGGCGCTTCGGCTCCCAACGTCAACCCGCCCTGCGCCTTGACCTGTCCGTTCAAGAGGTCGAACGCCAGATTACTCACCTGCGCCTGCTGGTCGTGCAGTTCGGCGGAGATTTGGAGATTTTTGATCTCGATGGGTTTCTCGAGCGGCAATGCCACGGGGAGGTCGGCGGTGTTGATCACCGGCGAAGCAACGTTGACGGAGGTACGGCCGCTCACGGACCTGCCCGTGAGGACGAACTGCGTGTTCCCGAGCGACACCGTGGCGGTCGCCGCTTCGATGTCGGCGGTTTCCTTGAGCGGACCGAACCTGCCGTCGATCGTGAACGGCACATTCATCGGCTGCACGAGCATGGAAACGTGGAGGTTCGGCGTCTGGCCCAAGCCGACAGAAGAGAGCCGCACGGTCAGGTCCTGCAACGTGTATTCGGCCGGCTTCTCCGCCGAGAGGTCGCGGTACGTCACCTTTCCGCCGGTCAGCGACACGCGATCAACGGCCAGCAGGGCCAGAATGCGGAGCGGGCCTGCGGGCGGATGGGTCGGCACGCGGGTCACGGCTTGAGGTTCGGCCGGACCTTTCTTCCCGATGGTGGACACGTTCAACGCTCCGTCGCGATTCTTGATGACGGTGATGGCGGGATCCCGCAACGTGATCTCTTCGACTTCGACGCGGCCGCTCAAGAGCGGCATCAGCTTGACGCCGACATCGAGCGAGGTCAGCGAGGCAAAGGGGTTTGAGCCGAAGGCGGGATCGTCGAGCACGGAAAACTCGGTTATTCGCGCGCCAACCCGGGGGAGGATGGTGAGCCGGATATCCTTGAGCGCGACTTTCCTGTTCAGCGCGTCTTCGATGAAGGGGCGGTACTGATCCTGGTATGTGTTGAGGTCGATGAGAAACGGCAGGAGGAGGGCCAGGAGCACCAGCACAAGAATGACGACGCCGAGACCCGCCAGGACTTTCATCATGTCGCCTCCTCTCGTTGTCGCTGCAGTATAGTGAGGCCGCTCCGTAAGGGTCAACGCGAGCGACCATATTTCCTGTGCGCCCGGGATAGCGAAGCCGTGTTGGCCTCCGCGATCCGAACCGACCGGATCGGACCTGTCTTGGGTCGGTGAAACAGGCCCGAAACGTGTCTCCTTCACCTTGCCGCTGATAGGGTCGCATGCTAAGATGCCTTTTCTGTGCTGGCGACCTGGGCGGTGTTCGGCTCATGATGAAAACCCGACGAAGCGCTGCGGAAGGAGCGAAACGGCAAAGATGTCTTCTGCAGCCGCCAAGAGCTGTCCCAGGACGGCAGGCTTGGCTGGTGATGGGACGAGGAAGAGGGAGCCCGGAAACGGAGAGTCGTTGAGAGGTTTCTCCGGGTGCCACGAGCCATCACAGGGCACCCGGCTCCGCTAGCGAGGTGGAGAGGTGCGAGAGTGGACGAATCGGCGTGCCTGGAGAGCACGTGTGCTGGCAACGGCACCGTGGGTTCGAATCCCACCCTCTCCGCCATATGAAGACGTGAAACGTGAAGCGTGAAACGTGAGAGGGTGGGATTCGAACGAGGGGGAACGCGGGGGAGAGGCTCCCTCGCGTGGGGATCGTACAAGGGGGCTGGCCCCCTTGTAGGAGCGCGCGCGCAGCACCTCGGCCGGGTACCCGCCCAGCGGGTGAACGAATGCCCACCCTCTCCGCCATACCCTTCGGGAATGTTGAATTAGGAATGCGGAATTTGAGATGACACGTGCGAGCAACGCTCTTTAAATTAATTCCTCATTTCTAATTCAAAATTCATAATTCAGCATTGAAAAGATAGGGGCTGGGCCCTGTGCAACAGAATCCTGTGAACCCCGCCAGGTCCGGAAGGAAGCAACGGTAAGCAGGCCAGTCTGGGTGCCGCAGGATCACCTGGCCCCGCTCTTTCGGGAAATGAGGAATGTTGAATGAGGAATGTAGTATTGAAAACCCAGCCCGACATTCCTCATTCCTAATTCCACATTTCGCATTGGAGCTTGTGACGTTGGATTATCAGGTTTCCGCCAGAAAGTACCGGCCCGGCACGTTTGGGGACGTGATCGGGCAGCCGCACGTCGTTCAGACGTTGGTCAACGCAATCAACACGAGACGGATCGCGCCGGCCTTCCTGTTTTCCGGCACCCGCGGCGTGGGCAAGACCACGGTCGCGCGGATTCTGGCCAAAGCGCTCAATTGCGAACAGGGGCCGACCGGCATGCCGTGCAACGTCTGTCCGAATTGCGTCGAGATCACACAGGGAACCTCGGTGGACGTGATCGAGATCGACGGCGCGTCGAATACGAGCGTCGACGACGTGCGCGAGATCCGCGAGAACGTCAAGTTCACGCCGTTTCGCGGGGGCTATCGCGTCTATATCATCGACGAAGTCCATATGCTGTCGAATTCCGCGTTCAACGCGCTGCTCAAGACGCTGGAAGAGCCGCCGCCGCACGTGGTGTTCATCTTCGCGACCACCGAGATTCATAAGATCCCGCCGACCATCCTTTCGCGCTGCCAACACTACAACTTTCGGCGCATTCCCCGGGCCGAAATCATCGAGCGGCTGCGTCACGTGGCCGCGCAGGACGGTATTACGGTAGAGGAGCGCAGCCTGACCGCTCTGGCTCGGGCCAGCGAAGGCAGCATGCGGGACGCGCTCAGTCTCCTCGACCAGGCGGTGGCCTTCGGCGGGAAGACGATCAACCATGCCGACTTGGAAGCGCTGCTCGGGGCCGTGCCGCAGGAACACGTCCGCGCGATGATCGAGGCCGTCATTGCGCAAGACAGCCCGGCGGCGCTGCGCGTGATCCACCGCCTGCTTAATCAAGGTCATGACCTGCGCGCCTATTGCGCCGATCTCGTCGAGTACGTGCGGAATCTCCTGGTGGCGTCGGTCGTGCCGGCGCCGCAGGATCTGCGGGGGCTGATCGAGGCGTCCGAGGAAGACATTCGCCGGCTCGCAGCGGATGCCAAGATGTTCACGCCGGAGCAGGTGCAGGAATTGTTTCGGATCTTGACCCAAGCCGAAGATGCCCTGCGGCTGAGCACCCATCCCCGATACGTGCTGGAGGTGGCCGCGGTGCGGGCCACCAGGCTGATCGGCTCCGGCACACGGGACGCGGCTGTCCCCGCGCGCGAGAAGGCTGTACCGGCTGCATCAGTGAAGCCGGAAACAGCCGGCAAACCGGGCCCATTCTCACATTCCGCACGGGCGGCGAAAGTTCCAGCGGTCCGAAACTCGGCGTCAGGCAAGCCCGTGACAACGAGTCCGTCATCGGCGGCGCCGCCCGCCGGAGAGCCGCGCACCGCCACGTCGACCGCTGCGCGTGCGTCGGCAGACCCGGCTCGGGACTGTGGCCAACCGCCGGTCCCCGTCCTGGGTTCCGCTTCGGCCGACAAACTGTCCGTCGGGAACGAACCCGCACTGTCCGCACCCGTGACTGCGTCAGCCCTTCCGCTTCGGCTCGACTGGGAACAATTTCAGGAAGAGGTCGCGAACGCTCATCCCGGCATTGCCTCGTTTCTCGAACGAGCGCGCTTCGTCGGGATCGATGGGGATCAGATCACCATCGGTTTCGCCAAGGGAGAGATGGTGGCCCGGTCGTTTATCGAGAGGGCAGACAATCTGCGGACCATCACCGAGCTTTGCCAGCGGCTGGCGGGCCAGCCGGCCCGGCTTCGCGTGGTTGAGTTAGGGGACACGGATCAGCCGGGACCGACCATGGCCGAGATGCGAGCGGCCAAGGAGCGGGAGCAGCGGCTGGTGCTGTTCGAGCGCGCCCGTGCCCATCCCTTGGTGAAACAAGCCCTCGAGATGTTCGGCGGGGACCTCGTCGAGGTCCGCGAGACTTCGGCTCCGGAAGCGCATCGCTCGTCCCCGTCGCGGGAGGCCCGATCATGAAGAATCCGTTCGGCAATATGGCCAACTTGGTGAAGCAGGCGCAGGCCATGCAGGAGCAAATGGCCAAGCTCCAGGAACAAGCGGCGGCGAAGACCGTGACCGGCACGGCCGGCGGCGGGATCGTCACGGTGACGGCCAACGGGGCCATGCAGATCGTCAGCGTCGTCCTCGATCCGGAAGTCGTCAAGTCCGGCGATGTGGACATGCTGCAGGATTTAGTTACGGCTGCGACGAACGAAGCGCTGCGCAAGGCGCGCGACATGGTGTCCGAGGAAATGAAAGCGTTGACGGGCGGCTTACGAATCCCTGGACTGTTCTGAATGCGTGATGCTGCGAAGAAGGAAAGACGTTCGGAGCATCTTCGATTCATCATTCACTCCGTCATCGATACCTGATCCGTAATGGGTGTTGATCAACAAGGGTTGCTGGCGCGGTTGATCAGTGAGTTGGTGAGACTGCCCGGCATCGGCCGGAAAAGCGCCCAGCGGCTGGCCTTTCACTTACTCAAAGCGGAACGCGAGGAGGCCCAGCGGCTGGCCGACGCGATCCGCGCCGTCAAGGATGGCCTCTCGTTCTGCCGTCAGTGCCGGAACATCGCGGAAGACGAATTGTGCGAGTTTTGTTTGGATCCCAAACGGGATCGAACCAAAATCCTCGTGGTGGAGGAACCGAGTACGCTGTACGCCATCGAGCGCGCCGGCGGCTATCGCGGGCTGTACCATGTTCTCTTAGGATCTCTTTCGCCGTTGGACGGGGTCGGTCCTTCGGACATTCGGGCGCAGGAATTGGTCGACCGGCTAAAGGCGGGCGGAACCGAAGAAGTGATTCTCGCCACTAATCCGACCATCGAAGGAGAAGCGACGGCGATCTATCTCACCAAGCTGGTGAAGCCTTTCGGTGTACGGGTCTCGCGGATCGCTTACGGGATTCCGGTCGGGATGGATATCGAGTATGCCGACGAGGTCACGCTTCTGAAATCCATCGAAGGAAGACGAGAGGTGTAAGGCCGTGGTCCTGCGCGGCCCATTGACCCCCTCGGTCGCCGACTGATATAGTTTGGGCTCCGCCGAAGCTTGGAGCCCATCGACCTGTACGATGAAGTCTCGCCCATCAGCCAAGGCAAAAGCGAAGGCCCCAGGCCGCACAAAACTCGCCAAGTCTCCCCGGTCCCGGTCCGGCGATCAATATCCGGACATTCGTCGCGACCTTGAACGGCAACGCGCCGCCATCCTGGAGGAAGCCGGGGAAGTGCTGACCAATCGCGCCAAATTGGAGAGTTTCCCCGACGTCAGTGATCAGGCCTCGGCGGAGGTGGACCAGAACTTCTCGCTGCGGATCAGGGAGCGCGAGCGGAAGCTGCTGAAGAAGATCGACGACGCGCTCGGCCGCCTCGCCACCAACACCTATGGCATCTGCGAGCGGTGCGGTGAGGAGATCCCGTACAAGCGACTCAAAGCCCGCCCTGTCACCACCCTCTGCATCGCGTGTAAGACCCTCCAGGAAGAAGAAGAGAAAATCCGCCGGTAACGCTCTCGTCCCGCGGCGCAGAACCTCGTGGTTCAAAAAGTCCGCACATCGTATGGATGGAAACCTCCGGCCGAATGGGGCGCACTAGCGGCGCAGGGTCTTCAGTTTTTGTCGGGCCCGGTCGGCCCGGTCGGCTTCCTCGGGGATGCCTTGGACGAGCGCCAGGTAGGTTTCGTACTCGGAAATGGCCCGCTTGTGGTTGACGGATTCATAGGCTTCTGCCAGGTTATAGCGGGCAATGGCGTAGTTGGGCCGCAGGGTGACCGCTTTTTCGAAGAAGGCGAGGGCGTTTTGTTTGTCTCCCAGTTTGGCATACACCGTCCCGAGATTATTGAGCACCTCCGGTGTATTGGGCCTGATCGAGAGGGATTGCAGCATTTCAGCCTTGGCTTTCTCCAGATCCCCTTTCTTTTCCCAAGCGACGCCCAGTCGATGATGAGCTTCCGCTAACCAGACCTTGTTGGAAAAACCGCTCGCGATGGCTTTCTGGTAGGCCTCGGCCGCGATGTCATAATTCTGGGGACCGCAGTAGGCCAGTTGCGCCGTCTGCCCTCGGGCGAATTGCTGGAGCGACGCGAACGGCTCCTTGTCTTCAACGCCCTGACTGTCGATGCGCTGGCCCTGCTTGGTCCCGGATGGATTGCGGAGACGGTCGAGAAACTCCTTTCGATAGGGAGAAAACAGCCTGACATAGGGATCGACCGAAAACGAAGCCTGGAGCAACGTGGGGCGGTCGCGATCTCCCAGGACCAAATATTGGGTGGTCGTTTTCTCGTCCCCCGTTTCGTAGAGAGCGCTGGACTCCATGTTGGCCCGGCTCGCCAGCTTAGCGACATTGAGATAGAACTCCAGCGAGGGTTTAAGCTGTGAGAGGGTCCGGCGCAAGACGGGATACGGTGCCAAGTCAAGCCCGGCAGCGTAGGTAAAGAGGGCACCGACGAGCACGCCGTCCTCGTCGAAGAAATACGACTCTTCAGCTTTGGATGCGCTGTGCTCAGCCGGGATCCGCAGCTCTTGCCCGCTGCCCCAGGGTTCACGCTGGATGGGCACCGAACTGTATCGTTGGAGAAACACGGTCTTCTGGTCGCACAGCGCGGCGGACTTCAGGAGGAGAAGGTCGCTGGCGGAAGGGGGAAGATTCGACGGAGGTCCCTCCGTCGCACAGGCGACGGCAAGAGCCGTGACGGCCAAGCCGAACTGGATGGAACGGTGTCGCTCGGGATGCTGCTTCATCGGGATCGATGGACGCCCGGGCGTTTGGCGCCCATATGAACCCTAAGATACTGCGACGGGCAAAGGCAAGAGGGAAACGGCGCGTGGTGAAGTGAAAAGAAGAGGCTCGTCTCCGGATTATTGAGTCCCTAACCGATACCGCTGGGCGTCGAGCATCGCGTCTTCGCTTGTGTACCCGTGCAAGTTGGGATTGAGAGAAGACAGACCGTACACAGGCCGGTTGATCCCGTAGTCAAGGCCCACCCCGATGGGATGCAGAAGAAACGCGATCCAGCGGAGCGGATGGTCGTTGATAGGAGAAGCGGCCATAGGATTCGTATAGACGAGGGATGTGCTGTCCATCGCGCCGTAAATACTCGTCGGTGGAGTGTAGCCTTCCATGTTCGTGCTGGCGCAGCCGCCGAGGCTCAACGTCGCTGCGATCGAGAAAGCCATTCCGACAAGAAACCGTGCTTGCCGCATGCCGCACCTCCCGTCATTCAGCAAGAAAGCTCAAGACCCGCCCAATACTACACACGGAAGTGTAGCCGACCGTTGGCATTCTGTCCAGATTTTGACCCCGTTCCGCCACCTCGGCTCCTGCGGGGACAGGGGACAAAGAAGAGGAGTTGTGGGTTGAGGACTCTCTCCGCCCGCAACAGTTTATGATAAGGCGATGAAGAGCGGGCGGAGCACACGACGTGCGGTGATGGTGGGCGATACTGGTATCGAACCAGTGGCCTCTTCCGTGTGAGGGAAGCGCTCTCCCACTGAGCTAATCGCCCACCCGCGCGCCAGTCTAGCATGGTCGTCGAATCATATTCAATCTCACCGGGCGCGAAAACCTCGTTCTCCCTTGCCCTTCCGCGCGCCTGACCGAGTATCTTGACTCGACCCGCCCGGTATGATTAGCAAGTGTTGAAAAAGCGCCTTCGTCACCGTGAGAATAAAACGTCCGAGGAGACACGGACAGGTTCTACATCGCCTGCCGATGTTCGCTGCAAGCCATCGCCTCGGCCGAGCGAGTGCCAGGCCGGCGGACTTGCTCAACATTTTGTGCGGTCTGCCTCGTGCACCGACCGCAAGGAATCAGCCAGCATGGGGTTCTCCGCTTTGCTTGCCCTGCGGCATAGCACGCCCGTTTCGCCGACGAATCTCGTGGCGTTGCGACTGACGCTGGCCGTCGCGTGGCTCGTCCTCTCCGCTTGCGGAAAGCAAAGCGACGCGGTGGTGTCCATCGCTTTGCACCCCACGAATCCGAACATCATCTATGTCGCCACGAACGAGGCGGTGTACAAGACCCGCGACGGCGGGACGACCTGGGAGAAGTTTACGAACTTCAGCGCCAGGCGGGTCACGGTCGTCGCCGTCGATCCGCAACTCCCGGCCACCGTGTATGCCGGCACAATGGGGGACGCGGTGTACAAAAGCCCCGACGGCGGCCAGCATTGGCTGCCTCATAACGTGGGCCTTAAAGAGCACGTCTCCTACGTCAACCAGTTCGTGTTTCATCCAACCCGCACCGAGATCGTCTATGCGGCTACGACGGTCGGCGCCTTCTATACCAAGGACGGCGGCAGAGAATGGGAAGAGCGCATGAACGGGATGAAGGAAGTGCACATCGTCGTGACCATTGCCATGAACCCCAAGAACCCGCAGATCTTGTACGCGGGTACGACCGGAGGAGTCTATCGGACCCGCGACGGCGGGGCTTCCTGGCACAAGATCAACAACGGGTTGATCCCGGAAACAGAGCTCATGGCGTCGATGTCGCTCGGCGTGAATATCCTTGTCGTGGACCCGGTGACTCCCGATACGGTCTATGCCGGGACCACCAACGGGCTGTTCAAGACGACGAACGGAGGGGAGGCCTGGGAACGGATCGGCCGCTCTCTTCCGGATCAGTTCATCAGCGCGATGCTGATCCACCCGACCGATCACAACGTGCTGTACGTGGGAGGACGCGCCGGCGTCTTCAAGAGTGACGACGCCGGCGCGAGTTGGCGGCCCATGAACAACGGGCTCGAGACGTTGAACATCCGCACGATCGTCATGAGCCCGCGCGATCCGGATCTTTTGTTCGCCGGCACGAACGGCAGCGGGCTCTATCGTTCGACCGACGGCGGCGAGACCTGGACCCGTGTGCCGTTGACCGAAGCCACCGCGGCTCGGGTCGCCGTGACCGGCTAATCGACCAGAGGCGTCTACCATGCCGATCATCCTGCTTGTCCGTCACGGCGAAACGGACTGGAACCGCAGCGGGCAAATCATGGGCGATCAGCCTGTTCCGCTGAACCAGCATGGCGAGGCTCAGGCGCATCTGCTTGCTGCCTGCTTGAAGGGCCGTGGAGTCCAGACCGTTTATTCGAGCCCTGTCACGCGGGCGGTTCAGACTGCGGAGATTCTGGCATCGGTCTTAGGGGCGCGCGTCACCGTGCTGCCCGGTCTATCGGAAATCGGGGTCGGCGAGTGGGCGGGAAAATTCTGGAAAGACCTGGCCGACGAGCCGGTGAAACAAAACTATTACTCCAAACCGCACGAAGCCAGACCGCCGGGCGGGGAAACGCTGGCCGAGGTCCAAGCCCGCGCCGTGGCGGCCGTCGAGGAGGCCTGCCGCAACGGAACCTGCGAACCGTTCTTGTTCGTGTCACACGCCGACGTCATCCGCTCGGTTCTGGCGCACTACCTGCGGCTGGACTTCGTCGGCCTGCGCCAGGCGCGGATCGACCATGCCTCGCTGACGGCGCTGCGTCTCGCGGAAGGGACGGCCGAGTTGCTCTGTCTGAACTATACGCCCTCGGTCGCCGGCCTGAGTCTGTAAGATTTCGCGACGCCTCGTTCAACTCCCGGCTTTTTGACCCGATTCGCCTCCGTGTCGGTATCGGCCGCGATACGAGGTCATCGCGTCGGAGAGCGCCTTCCATTCTTGCGCCGTCAGAATTTCCTTCATCTTGAAGCGGAGGCCGAGGATCTTTGACGCCGACCGCATGCGGTGGTTGTTCATGTCGTCGAGGATTTTCGTGAAGTCCTCTGGCGCGGCCTCGTAGTTGGCGTTCAGCTCATAGAGCTTCTGGTGATACTGCCGGCTTTGCTCGGTCGAGTGCCTGATCTCGCCCAAGATGTCGCCCAGGATCTCGTTCACCTGCTTGGCCTTGGCCGGATCCTGGATCGTCTTCTGGACGAGAGCGGTCATGTCCTTGGCAGCCTTCTCCCATCCGTACTCGCCGCCGGAGTATCCCATCCGTTGGTGATAGGAGCTGCACCCTGCGAGGACCACCGCCATCACTGCCAACAACGCGATGCCGTTCACTGCCTTCATGCCGGTCTCTCCTTTCGACAAATCGTCCACCTCGTCATCCCCTTGCTTGCCTGGCACAAGCCGCTATATCCTTTTCAAGGAACCCAGCGTCGATCATTCATGTCTGAAGCTACCCACAACGCGCCGCGTCCTCTCGATCCCATTCCGCAACTGCGCGACGAGTTTCGTCGCCACCTGGAAACGTTTTATGCGAAGTTGAAACTGGCGCCTCCCTATCACAGTGTCGAAAAGGCCGTTCTTCAGCTCGCGACGACTCTCAAGGCTTTGCCGCCCGCGGAACGGGATCGCATCGCCGTCGATCCCGAGTTGCGATGGGCCCGGTATGCCGAGGCGTTCACGGTGGCCGGCCTCAATCAGAAGCATCGCGGCATCATCGTCGGGTTGGCCCGGTCGCGACAGACCCTTGACCTTCCGAAGGAGTATGACCGGTTCCTGGATGCCTTCATGACGTAGCGGCCCGACCGGACGGTTTCTCCAAGGCCGCGCGCAGCTCCTGGTATAGCTCGATGAGACGGCCGTTCTCCAATCGATAGGCGAACGCCACGGTGATGAGGCCGAACGCGACCACCAACAGACCCACCCCTGTGACCCCCAGCCCCATCAAGAGTCCGCTGAAGGACTCCGCGCCGCCTTGCATGATGTAGGCGATCAGGAACCCGATCGTCCCCAACCCGACGACCCCGAACCACAGCAGTGTCAGAATCGCCGAGGACCAGGGAATCCGCTTCGTGTACACCAGCCGGACGGTCTCGCCGTCCGGAATGACGTCGATCGTGCCCTTGATCGGCCAAGCCGTTCGAAACCGCAACGAGAACAGATGACACTGGGGGCGAATCGTCAAACGTCTCTCTTCGGGGAAAAAGCGGGCGACGCCATGCGGAAGAGCGAGCACGCCGTTGCGGTCGAAGCGGTCTTTCAACTGCAGGAGATTCGTGCCGTCCAATCGGTCCTGGCCGCGAGCGATCCCGCAACCGTAGCGACTGGCATCCGGCCAGAGGCTCGAAAAAAACCACCAGTCACCCACGATAAGCCCGAGGAACAACACTGCAGCAAACAGTCCGACCAGCACCATCGGGCCTACCATAGCACATGCGAAGGCGCGTCGAAAGACAGGGAAAGACAAGCGGCCCGTCCGATGACGTGACGGCGGCTCGGCGCAGGCGGCCGCAGTGTACGAATCTGTTGACTCGGTGTGACGACTTCGCTAGAGTAAGCCCGTTTTTTGTCCGGGCGGGCACGTAGTTTCAACATGTCTGGTTCCCCGCCTTAATTGGTTTCCCTCACATCATTGAAGCCGTCGGCTGTTACTTCCGCCGAGCGGGCGTCCGCGGGCAGGCGCGTGTGAGGCGTGGAGGCAACATGGACCTTCAGAAAGTCGAGCGTGTCTATACGGCTTACGCCAATATCTATGACCACGTGTTCGGCAAGGTATTTCACGAGGGACGGGAATCCGCGATCCGTAACCTGAACGTGCAGCCCAATGAGCGAATCCTGGAGGTCGGGGTGGGCACCGGGCTGGCGCTCCCGATGTACCCCCGCCACTGCCAGATCGTGGGCATCGATCTCTCGGAAGGCATGTTGGAGAAAGCGAAAGAACGGGCCTCGGCCCACGGATTGAGCCATGTGCGGCTCTATCGGATGGACGCCGGCGCGATGGAATTCCCGGACGACAGTTTCGATACGGTGGTCGCCGCGTACGTGGTGACCGCCGTGCCGGATTATCGCAGTGTCGTCAGCGAAATGATCCGCGTCTGCCGACCAGGCGGACGGATCGTGATGCTGAATCACTTCAGCAACGGCAACAAGCTCATTGCCGCGGTCGAGAAGGTCATTTCCCCGCTGACCAAGCACCTCGGTTGGCGCACGGACCTGTCGCTCAACACCGTGTTGGAAGGGACCACGTTGCAGGTCGCGAGGAAAGAAAAAGTCAACCCGCTGCGCTTCTGGCATCTTGTAGAGTGCGTGAACAACAAAAACGAGCGGGCGGGTTACTCGAACGGCTTAGCCCACACGAATGGGTCTAAGAACGGCGGCGGTTCCTTTCAAAGCTGATCGGCCGGCCTCACGCTGACTCGTCCACCCATCGACTGCGTTCCAAGAGTTTCCCGTTGACCCAGTCCATCCCGGGAATAATCGTATTCCCGACCAGGCAGTTACCGGAAAACGTGCGAGCGATGAGATCGGCCAGCAGCGCGAGCACCCGGCCGGCCTGGCCGTTCTGATGGGTGGACGTCTGCAGGACGATCCCGAACCCGGCTCCATCCAGCGGTCCGTACGTCTGGACGAAGACCGAGCCGAGGTGCGGCGCCTCGTGGGAGGACGCGGGAATGAGTTGGCCTTCCCAACGGACCGCCGGATGGCTCGCTCCGTTGACTCGTTTCGCTTTCCACGAGCAGGGAAGCCCCGCGCGATCCAATTCGGCCAGCAGCCATTCGACCGTCGGTCCTTCGCCGGACTCGGCCTGGAACGTCCATTGAGCCAGATGGCTCGCCAGCGCGGCCTCGCTGGAGGGCTTGGAGACTTCCTCCAGTTCCGCCTCCTCGCAGACGACGTACAGCTCCCCCTGCGGATCGAACCAGAATCGCAGCCGGTCGGCGCCGGCCTCGGCATGAATCACGCCCAGCGTCGAACAGTCGGCGCCTTCCTGTTCGAAGATCGAGAAATCCGTCACGCCAAACATCGTCAGCTTGGCGACCCGTGTGACCCCGCGAACCTGATAGCGGATCACCGTGGTCACCGTCGTCCCGGCGAGCACGTCGCGTCCCGATTCCTCGTCGAACAGCCGGCGTTTCGAGACATGCACGTCGGTGACATAGCCGCCGCGAAACCCGTGCGTGTGCGCGAGCAGCCAAGCCAGCTCTTCGGCGTTGCGAATGTAGTGCCGCATGGGCCAATTGTAGCGCAGCCATCGTGCAAACGGTAGACGGTGGTCGTGATGTCGGCAGCCCCTCCGACGGCGGGCTTGACGATCGGGAGCCGGTTGTGCTTCATGTCGCCGACGGAAACGACTGGACAGGTTGCTGTGACGCTCAGACTTGTGCGTGGAAGTGCTTTAGGCTTTTGCTTGCGCGAGAGAGTGGAGAAATGCCTCTGAGGTGTCGATGCGTGCCGTCTGTCTACAACATGTCCCCTTCGAAGGGCCGGGCGTTTTTGCCCGGCACCTGAATGCTCGCGAGGTCACTGTCGAGAAGTTCCTCGTGCCTCGCGACGGCGTGCCCAAAGACCCCGGCGATCTGCTGATCGTCATGGGCGGGCCGATGTCGGTCAGTGACCCGGACCCCTGGATTGCGGAGGAGACGGCCTTCATTCATGCCGCGATGCAGGCCGGCCAACCGGTCCTCGGCATCTGTCTCGGGAGCCAGTTCATGGCCAAGGCGCTCGGGGCGCAGGTGCGTCCCGGCCGCGCGTTGGAGATCGGCATGACGTCGATCCGGCTCACGGACGACGGTAAGAAAGACCCGGTCTTCGGCCGGTTCCCGGACACGTTCGAAGTCTTTGAGTGGCACGGTGAAGTCTTCGACCTGCCGGCCGGCTGCGTGGCGCTCGCCGGGTCGGCCGCCGCGCCTGTGCAAGCGTTCCGCTATGGCGATCGCGCCTACGGGCTGTTGTTCCATCTGGAGATGGAGCGGAACGGGATCGACGCGCTCTCCCGCGAATGCCCGCAGGATGTCGCGCGGGCGGGGCTCCAGCCGGCCGCGCTTCTCGCGCAGGCGTTGCCGCACCTGCCGCGCCTGCATGCCCGGGCCGGCGCACTCATCGACCATCTGCTCGCTCTCCCACGTTGATTGCCGGCCTCCGGTTCTAGTAGGCTAACGCTTCCTCGGCAGGCACGTCCGTATGCGGCGCCGTACTCGATCTTCCCGGTAGAGCGAGTCAGCGCTGACGGCTGACGACTGATCGCTAAGAGCTCAAGAGTGATTGAAGAAAGGAGTTCATGCGCATGTCCTGTTTCCCGATCGAATACGCAACCCGCATCAAGACCCTGCCCCCGTATCTGTTTGCCGCCATCGACAAGATGAAGCAGGACGCGATCGCACGGGGGGTGGACATCATCAACCTGGGGGTAGGAGATCCCGATCTTCCGACGCCGGCGCCGATCATCGAGCGCCTCAAACAGGCGGCGGCCGACCCGAAGAACCATCAATATCCGTCGTACGAAGGGCTGCTGTCATTCCGTCGGGCCGTGGCCGACTGGTACAAGCGCCGGTTCAACGTCACGCTGGACCCGGCGTCGGAAGTCCTCACCCTGATCGGTTCTAAAGAAGGCATCGGTCACGTGCCGCTGGCGTTCGTCGATCCCGGCGACGTGGTGCTGGTACCGAGCCCCGGCTATCCGGTCTATCCGGTCGGGACCAGCTTCGCGGGCGGCGTTTCCCACATCATGCCGTTGACCAAGCAGAACGGGTTTCTCCCGGATTTGAACGCGATTCCGAAGGACGTGGCGAAGAAAGCCAAGCTGATGTTCCTCAACTCGCCCAACAATCCGACTTCGGTCGTCGCCGACAAAGACTATTTCCGACGGGTCGTGGAGTTCGCCCGAGCGAACCACATCATCGTGTGCCACGACGCGGCCTATTCGGAGATCTTTTACGATGGGCGGCGGCCGGCCAGTTTCCTGGAAGTGGAGGGCGCAAAAGACGTCGGCATCGAATTCCATTCGCTTTCCAAGACCTACAACATGACCGGCTGGCGCATCGGCTTCGCGGTCGGCAACCGGCAGGTGCTGAACGGCCTACTCAAGATCAAGAGCAACCTGGATTCGGGGTGCTTCCAGGCCATCCAGGAAGCCGGCATCACGGCGTTGGAGCTGGAGGATTCCGTCACCGACGGCTTGCGCAAGATCTATCAAGAACGGCGCGACGTGCTGGTGCCGGGACTCCAAAAGCTCGGACTGGAGGTCGAAACCCCTCCAGCGGCCTTCTATGTCTGGATCGCCGTGCCGAAAGGCTACACCTCGGCCTCCTTCACTGCGCACCTGTTGGAGAAGGCGGGGCTCGTCACCACGCCGGGCAACGGCTTCGGCGCGCCGGGCGAAGGCTATATTCGCATGACCCTCTGCACGACCAAGGAGCGGCTGGCGGAAGCAGTGGAACGCATCCGGAAGGAGGGATTTTAAGACGTGACGCGAGATGCGTGACGCGTAACGAGCGCAACGCGCGGCGGATTTCCACGTTCGTGTCACGAGTCACGTGTCACGTATGACGATTTTCTTATGGTCACTGTATTCATCGGCTTCGGCTCCAACGTGGGCGATCGGCTCGATTACTGTGATCGGGCGGTGACGTTGCTGGGCCTGCTTCCCCATTCGCGGGTCATCGGCGTGTCGTCGCTCTATGAGACCGAGCCGGTCACGGACTGCACCGATCCCGGCGCCGGCTGGTTCCTGAACGGCGTCGTCCGGATGGAGACCGACGTGACGGCGCGGAGCCTGCTGGAGGTTTGTCGGGAAATTGAATCTTCACTGGGCCGCGACCAGGAACACCGAGGCGGACCACGGACGCTCGATCTCGACATCCTGTTTTACGGCGCGCATATCATCCAGGAGCCGGATTTGGTCATTCCCCACCCCCGCGTGCATCTTCGGCGATTTGCGCTTGTGCCGCTCGCCGAACTGGATCCGGACTGGGCGCATCCTGTCTTGAACCGCACCGTCAAGGCCTTGCTAGACGGTCTGAGCGACCGGGCGATCGTCCGCCTGCTGGACCCGCAGCCCCGCTCTCGCTACGGCTCACGTCCCACCTGTCACTCGCGCGCGTCCGAGCGAGAGCCGATCTCATGAACATCATCACAACTCCTCGGGCGATGGGGATGTGGAGCTGCCGGCTCCACCGCGAAGGCGTGACGATCGGCCTCGTGCCGACCATGGGCGCGTTGCATGAAGGGCATCGCGCGCTGATCCGAAAGGCCCGCCTGTCCTGCGACGCGCTCGTTGTGAGTCTCTTCGTCAACCCGCGGCAATTCGGCCCGGCTGAAGACCTGGCCCGCTACCCGAGGCCATTCGCGCAGGACCGGGCCCTGTGCGCGCAGGAAGGGGTCGATGTGCTTTTCGCCCCGAGCCGAGCAGCCATGTATCCGCCCGGGTTTCAGACCGCCGTCACGGTCCACGATCTTGCGCGGCGGTGGGAAGGGGCTGCGCGCCCGCTCCACTTTCAAGGCGTCGCGACCGTCGTGACGAAACTGCTCTGCCTCGTGCGACCGCACCTGGTGGTCTTCGGGCAGAAGGACTACCAGCAGGCGGTGCTTGTGCAACGTCTGGTTGAGGACCTGAATCTCGGCGTCAGCGTCGTCATTCACCCCACCGTGCGCGAAGCCGACGGCCTCGCGCTCAGTTCCCGCAACGTGTACCTGACGACGGCACAGCGCCGCGCCGCGCCCGTCCTCTATCGGGCCCTTCAAGCGGGGCGGGCCGCCATTCGATCCGGCATCCGGTCCGGAGTTCAGATCAGCCGAACCATGCACGACACCGTGGCCGCCGAACCGCTGGCCCAGATCGACTACCTCGTCATGTGCGACGCCCGGACGCTCGAACCGCTGCGGCGCGCAGCGGGGACGGTCGCACTGCTGGGCGCGATCAGGATCGGCAAAGTCCGCCTGATCGACAATCTGCTCGTGACCGTTCCGGCGAGAAAAAGTAGGGGCGGGCGAACGGTTCTTAAGGAGCGGCGGTCTGGCTGAGGAGCAGGCTGTGGACCACCCGACTGAGACGGGCTTTCTCTTGAGGCTCGACTTCGAGGAATTTCACGCCGACGGCGGACGGGCGCACGCAGCAGACGATCGCCGTCTCGACCTTGATCCCCGGCTCGCGAGTGGACGGCTTCAGCAGGAGCTCCACGAACGTCCCGCGAGCCAGAGGCTGAGTGGTTCTCACGGAACATCCTCCCATCGAGAGATCGGTCACGACCTCGTCGAGAGAGAGCTGGTTCGCGGCGAAGACGGCGGGGAAATGTGTGGGCAGCCGTTTGTACTCCCGGCGGTCGAATGACTGGGTCGCATCTTTGATCCCGCGCCGCAGAGCGACGAACCGGTTGGTGCAGACCTGGCAACGGAACGGATACACACTGAACCACCTCAGCAGAGGCTCCAGGCGACCCTGATGGTGAGTCACGCGGACAAACGGGGTGCCGCATTGAGGGCAATGGGGGCCCTTCATCGACGGCCTCGCACTCATTCTGTTGACTGCGTAGGGCACCCAGGTGCAACGCGCAGTCGGCTTGCGATGTTCTTCTCCCAACTGGGGACGCGACAGTCCTCAAGCACCTGAAGTGCGATCTGAGACCACGTTTCGAGCTCGTCTAGCTTGCTTTTCAAGCTCGTAATCGGTACAAACCCCGCCTGAGTGATCAGTCCTTCCCGCTTGGTCACCTTGGGCTCCGCCAAATCCCAAATGTGCATGATGCCGAGGTGGACTCTGCCCACGTCGGTCGAGTCGTCGTTGATCAATGCCACAACGTGCTCGACGTAGGGCGTATCGATCTTGACTTCTTCGTTCACCTCTCGCCGCGCTGCCTCCAAGTACATCTCGCGATCCGACGAGAACAGGCTTTGGTCAGTCGGTTCAATGTGGCCACCGACTCCAATTGATCTCATGGCGACTAGGCGTGATTCGCTCGATTTCTTTCCCCTGACGTAAGTGAAGACCAACTCTCTGCAGCGAAGCACAACATAGGGAATCAATTGCTTGTAACGGAAATCCTCCTCGGCCGACTTACGATCTACAAAGCGGTTGTTCAAAGGGTGAAGCAGAAGATCCATGCACTCCTCTGTCGTCAATCTATACCCTTGAAATTCCACAAGGGCACGCAATGAAGATACTTTAAGGACGAGAACCATTTGTTCCATTTGCTACTCTGTTAATGCTAGAGAGCCACTCTCGTTTTCATGGGACGGCGCACGTGGTGGTCATCTCTCAGCAAAATTTCCAGCCGACATGCCAGATGATCATTCCAATCCCAAACAGAACTAGGACTGCTCCCGGCACTATTCTAGGCCATATCGCTTTTAGGCTAAGAGGATGGATCATGCCGAACGGGTCTCGCTCTACCGGCAAGATGGCGAACAATCGATACCCCAAAAAGATGGCCATTGCAGCCACAGTAATTACCAAAAAGTGATCCATCAGCTTCAATGGGACGACCGTGTGGCCGGCGAAGTTTTAATCACGGAAACGATCTCATTTCGGTAATGAAACCCGCGCAGCGAGATCGGGGCCAAGCAATCAAGGTCTGACCGTAAAATGCAATAGGGCCTGGTTACCGCTGTGCCTTTCCATCTTTTTGCAGTCTCTTTTGTTTCGAGGTATGGCCTTCCGGTGAGCTTTGCAGAGTTGATTGATACCGACTTAATATCTCCTCGAGAATACGAGTTCGATCCTTCTCCTGCTCTACGTGAGAGTGCAGATGTTGCTGAACGTCAGCTACCGCTTTCCAAGCATCTTGAATAAGCGTCCATGTTGCATATCCAAGACCTCCTAATGTCAACAGAAGGACAACCCCTCCTGCAAGTTGTAGCGTCTGTACATGAGCTTGTGCTCTCCTGGCGAGCGCCCTGGCCTCCCTTGCATCCTCTTCGCTTCGTCGTATTACCTCTGGTATTGAACTTCGAATAGACCTGTGCGGAGATGCTTTTACAAGGTAGTACTCTGGCTGCAGATTCTTCTTGCTTTCCGGGAAAGAAACGTATTTCCCGTGTCGCGTTAGGCCAAAAGCATTCGTTGCTGCTCCAGAATGGCCTGGTAGAGGGCTCGTCTTCGTGAACTCAATCCATATAAGCCCTTCGCCACACTTGAAGGTGTATTCATTAGTAGTCAGGTTATGGAGTGGGATGAGGAGCCTTCCTACAAAACCCGGATCAATCAGCGGGCCTGTACCCAGAAGTATTCCTCGGTGGACATGAGTGATCTTCAGATTGAATCGTAACGCTATATAGTCGGGGAGCCTGAAGAAAGGTTCAACTTGCACAAAGGCGATAGAATTGGCCTTCAATGGGAACTCATCCTGGTTCTCATCGCTCAGTAGCTTTTCGTGACGTTCTCCGTTTTCATCCCACCACAGGCATCGCCCACGGATCGCTGCCTCGTACGATCCCGACTTGAGTTTGTCTTTATGAAATGGGTACAGCATGCCAGTTATGCGGACATAGTCGTAGACATCAGCGGAGTTGAGCAGGGCGTTCGCGATCTCAGGGAAAGGGTCAGTTGTCTTGGCGAGTCCGAAGCGGGCTTCTGCATCAGAATCGTTTGTGGCCAGCTCTGGATAATCCTGGAAAGCCATCACTTTCCTTCTTGACCTAAACAGACTCCTGCGATTAAACGTTTCTAAATCCAACCGTGCAGTCGATGAGTTCTTCGTTCGCAGGCCCTGTTCCAATGAGAGTCACTGGAATGCAGAGACTCTGCACAATTCCTTCAATGAAGTCCATGGACCTTTTCCCAAGCTCACCGATCGAGCGAACTGACTTGTTCGAATATGAAAGATAGTCCGCTCCATGGAGGGCGATCTGAGTCGGCCTGTTCACCATCGCAGCTCGCTGTACTAACTCCAGATTGAATAGACCGACCCTTCTCAGTTTCTTGGTGGTCGTCGTGAATTCGCGAACATCAGTTGGATATCCACTTCGCCGGCGGACTTCCTCCCACGTGATTTCATTTTCAAGGTGACCAGAATTCCCTGCTACACGGATCGGATAAGTCCGGACTGCCATAACGATGTCGGTCACCAACCGCGGGCTGACCCCTACTTCACTTAGAAACCCGCTGGCCGTCGTGTCACGACTTGTCGCATAGGGATAGTGCGGCGAATGGTAGACGGATAAGCCGAAGCCTTGCGTCCCCTCAATGAGGACCTTGCCGCCTTTATCCAGCACTGCGTTTACCTCTGCAGACACATCTGTAAGAAAAGGCTGCAACTCCGGGATGTCTTTCGCCAATTTGAAATCCACTCTTCGCAACACACGATAGGCGACCGCGATCCCTGTTCCTGACAGGGTGGAACCAAGACGATCTCGCAGAAGAAGCCTGGCTTCTTCATCTCCGTAATCGCCAGAAATGATTCCCGCATTTCGGTCTACGCCAACCCTTCGAAGATCGACGCCGGCAGCCTTGATCTCGGTTAAGAGAATCTCCGCGTTGATCAACGAGCCAGCGGCAAGCAGCAGCCGCGTATTGGGATTAATGAAGCCACATGGAAGCAGACGCAGTTCGTAACGCTGCTCGCCGACTTCGACCGTGTGGCCTGAGTTCGGTCCTCCGCAGCGAACGACAATGTCGACGTTATCCCGGAGAGCCAGGTAGGAAGTAACTTTGCCTTTGCCCTCGGAGCCGTATTGTCCACCGACTACAACGGTGAGGGGCATGGCCTGCCTATCGAGATGTGATGGCTGTTACCAGATTGTCTAGCTTTGGCACGATCAAGCATTCTTCGCGACTATCCCCCAGGGCTTCGTAGTCTCCTGTAAGAAAGAAATATCCGACCACCGCCGACGTGATGGCATCTAACTCATCATGGCTACGGGATTGCGAGAGAAACGCGCCACGAATGCCAAATGCCTCCAGGCCTCTGGCGAGGTCTTCCAGGCTGGATCGCTTACGAGGGATTCGCATAATGTCCTGGGCGGCGCCTGGGTAGCTCTCGATCACGGTGTATCCACGCTTGCGAAACTCTCTAGCGAGGCGCACGCCACGCTCTGTCAGTTTCCGCATGCTTGGCAATAGGCAGGGGTAGACCCTCACCCCACGCCTCCACAGGGTTCGCTCGCATTCGCGCAAGATGCCTTCGGCCCGGCATGGACAAGACTCCTCGGTACAGCATCGCCCAAGGGGAATGCCTAGGGGCGAATCGATCGAGATGATGTCGGGAGCCTCCTCGACTGTTTCTTTGACGAGGTCCTTATCCGTTTTGATCAACCGCGTCTCGGCCCACTCACCCTTGAGCAAAGCCCAGCCTGTCGGCCGCTCCTCTGAGGCCCGAAGATCGATTCCCACAACCTTCGGCATTCTGAGTGTGCCGGGCATTCTCGCCAAGAGGTTGCTGAGCGTGACTGTAGGCCGCTCACCCGGCCGCGATTTCAACACAAGCCTGTGACCGCCCACGGTCAGCTTGACGCCTGGCCCATTCATCGACACTCGGACAGGCACGGGCTTGGGGCGTCTAAGACGAGGTTCTTGCCGGGGGAATCCGGTTCCGTTGAGGAGTCGGCTTGCGAGCCGCTGGCAGCTAAACCGAACGAGGCTCCATAGGCTCGTTACATCCGCCGTGTTGTATTTCACGAGCCGCTCAAGGGCGCTGAGATCGCCGCGGAGGTAGCGTGCCCACAGGACCGTGGCCATCAGTCCATCGACCGATTCGGCTTCCTTGCTTCTCTTCAGTCCGAGGCGCCGCTCAATCTGTTTCAGTCCTCCTGAGTATCCAAGCCTTTTCAGCAGGTAACGTAGATCGAGATGGATCGGCGGCAATTGCAGGGCGGGAAACTTGGTTTTCAGGAACGGAATGTCGAACAGCGTGCCGTTGAAGGTGATGACAATCTGGTATTGCGGGAGCAGGTCGTTAAGTTGATGAAGATTATGCCCGGAGATGAGCGTTGTCACCCGTTCCCCGTCATAGAGGCCCACGAGCGTGATGTCGTCGTAGTAATGGGAGAGCCCTGTTGTCTCGATGTCCAAAAAGACGGCCTTGGCTTGAAAACTCGGATACAGCCTCCACCATTCCTCGCGGGGAAGGTGCTCTGCAAAGAAGAATGCGTCGTCGCGATCGAATGCTTCCAGCGATTGATGGACTACACGATGGACTTCAGATCTCGCACGGAGAGAGGTAGGAAGTGGCGCGGGGGACTTCAGGAATTTCGCCCAAGAGGTAATTCTCGTCTGCCACAAAGCCCGTTCTATGGTTGCGCCGACTCCTGGGAGGTGAACGAAGGTTCTCGGGAGGATTTCCGCGGTCGTCGACACTATCAGCACTCCACCATCGTGATGGCCTTCGTATAGCGTCTCCGGCCCGAGATCGCCTGACTTTAGACTATGGCGATAACGATGTAAAGACGCTTGTTGAGGGATGGCGATTCAAGCGTGTCCGCATTCAAAGAACGGGCCATAAGCGAAAGACCGCAAGCCGACATCCCGTTGGGGCAGTCGCAAGCGTTCGGAAACGGCCGATAAAACTCCGCGACCATCTCCTATTCGTCGGTCATGCGGTCTCCTAGCGCGCATTGGTCATGACGGTTCGTGACGAAATCGCACAGTCGCGTTGCGAGACGGGCGCGTGGAGCCGCAAAGGAGGGAGGCGTACTTGAAAAGTACGTTGACCGACTGAGCGGCGAGCCCGCCCGCCGGCGCGCTGTGAAGCCCTCGCGCCGGCTCGTCGGAGCAGCGAATGTGCGATTGCAGTAGAAGCGTTCATGGCTAATGCGCGCTTGCCCTATGGTGAGTCAACGGGCAGACACTTGCGCGGCACGATCTCGGCCGGCTCCAGCGGAGGGATCTCCTTGTCCGACGCCACGCCCAACTCCTTGAACCGGCGCGCGGCGGGCAGAATCCTCGTCTCCAGTGAGCCGACCGCTTTGTTGTAGGCGACCACGCTTTTCCCCAGCGCCTGGCCGACGTCGTTCAGGTGCTCGGCCAGCACGGCCATCCGCTCGTAGAGATCCTTGCCCAGGCGGCCCGCCTCTTCGGCGTGCGCCGCCAACTGTTCCTGCCGCCATCCATAGGCGACCGCGCGGAGCAGGGCCATGAGCGTCGTCGGCGTCGCGATCACGACCCCGCGTGCGAACCCGTCTTCGATCAACGTCGGGTCTTGCTCCAGCGCCGCGCCGAGAAATTGCTCGCCCGGCAGGAACAACACCACGAACTCCGGCGCCTGAGGGAACTGGTTCCAGTACGCCTTGAGACTCAACTCGTCCATGCGCGCCCGCACCTGCGCCGCATGTCGTCTGAGCCGCTCGAGGCGTTGCGGATCATCCGGCGCCTCGTGGGCCTCCAGATAGACCGAGAGCACCGTCTTGGCGTCCACGACGATCTGCCGGCCGCCGGGTAGGTGCACGACCATGTCCGGACGCAGGCGCCCCTGCTCGCCGTCGACCGTGTCCTGCTCGATGAAATCGCAGTGGGCGACCATGCCAGCCAGTTCGGCCACGCGCTTCAGCGTGATCTCGCCCCATCGGCCGCGCACCGTCGGCGCCCGCAAGGCTCTGACCAGATTGCCGGTCTCCTGCTGGAGCCGCTGCTGTGACTCGGCCAGAAGCTTGAGATGCTGGTCCAGCCCGCCATAGGCCGACTGGCGGGATTGTTCGAGCGCGTGGAGCTGCTCTTCGTAGCGTCTGAGGGCGTCCTGGAGCGGCTTCACCAGTTCGTGAATCGCCTGCTGGCGCTGCGCAAGCTCGCCCTTCGCCTCCGCCTGCAGAGTTTCGAAGGACGTCTTGGCCAGGTTCAGGAAGGTTTCATTATTCTGTTTCAGGGCCTCACCGGAGAGCGCCTGAAAAGCCTCGACCAAATCCTGCCGGGCCTGGCTGAGCAGCGTCTTCTGTTCCTGGAGATTCTTCAGGGCTTCTTCCGCGCGCGTCTCGGCCGAGGCTCGCGCCTGCTGGGCCTCGGCCAGTTCCTGCCTCAACCGCTGAACTTCGGTCCGCTCCTGCTCGGATTGGCGACGAAGCTCGGAGACCGCCGCCTCCGCCCGCTGGGCCCGCTCTGCGCTTTCGATCAGGCGCGCGTGCGTCTGTGCGCTGAGCCGCACCGCGGTCCAGAAGCCGGCGAGCGCCGCACCCAACAGAAGGCCGGCGGCGAAGCCCGCTAGGAGGCTGGTCACGTCAAACATCGGCCGACCTCCGCCGCATGGCGCAGCAATAGGCTAGAATCTGAATCACGCCGACTGTGTGGGGAAAGCGGCGTAAGCCTACGAGAATCATCGAGAAAGGTCAAGCCGTTGGACGCCACTTGTTGGACACCGCCCCTGAGAGAAGGATCTCGTTCGTGACAGATGAAATCATGGTATTGAGGAAGGTAGGATAGGGCCAGCGCCATCGCCGCTGGGAGGTCGGAACCATGCGAGAAAGGAACTGTCGGGTCACTTTCTGTCTTGCCGCCGGGACGCTTGCCCTGGCGCTTACCCCAACGGTCGCTCTGCTTGATCAGGCCGCGGCGTTTCCGGTGAGCGGCGCAGCCTGGTCCGATGCCCAGTGGCTCGCACACTGCAAAGACGTCCGTACCAGCTACAACCCTCAAACCCCGCTTCGCACCGACGCGTTGACGATCGCGCCGGACGATCCCCGCTTTGTGGACTTCGTCTTCTGGGTCTGGGCGAACAAGATCACCGAACACCAAGTCGAGCAGGTCGGCGGCACCGAGTGGAAGGGGCCGACCAACGGCGTGATCTTCCACTGGGCGCCCGGCTCTCGCTGGGAGACCCACACGCTCGTCCCCTTCGACGAGGCCATCCATCACATCTCCGGCGAACATCACTGGACCGACAGCATGTTCAAAGAATTCTTCGAACCGTTCGGTCCGATCAAGGGGGTCAACATCGCCGAGCGGCTCTCGATGGACAAGCCACCCACCTGGGCGCAGTTCCTTCAGCACATCGGCGGACCGGAAAGTCCTTACTATCGCTATGTCTTCCACCAGGAGGCCGCGATCGACCCTTCGCGGCGCGTGGTGATCATGACCGGCGGACAGGGTGTATTGTTTGAGTACACGTTCGACCGGTATTTGAAAGAAGTCAAAGAAGTGCTGACCGACTGCAAGGCCTATCAGTTCTTCCAGCTCTATGACCGGTATGGCAAGGGTTTCGCGTCAAAGATCGGCTGGGCGGGCCAACCGGTGCCGAAATATCCGGAGCCTGCCGGTTCCGGCTTCACCTTCCAAGACCATCATTGAAAGGAGACGGGCGATGTTGCGCCTATTCCCACTGAGAATTCTTATCGGTTTCCTGTGTTGGGCGGTCTTTGCCTGGGAGGCCCAGGCCGCCGATCGGGCAAAGCTGCTGACCGAGCCGGGCGTCTATGCCACATTCACCGTATTCGCCATTGACGAAGACTGGTGGAAGCTGGAAAAAATACCCGCGCTTTCGCCGCCGCGGCGGTCAAAGAGGTGATTCGGAAACATGGCGAGAAGATCGCCGTCGATGTCTATCTCCTGCGCGGGCTGTCCGATCATGCGGACTTTTTTCTCCGTCTTCATGCCGGCGAGATGCTCGACAATCAAAACTTTCTCCTGGATTTCATGAGCACGCCGCTGGGACGTCACCTCCGTCACACGCACACCTTCAACGGGATGACCAAGAAAGCCAACTACGTGCCAGGATTTCCCGACGACCTGAAAGCGGCGCTGAAAGCTCCGGCCGACGCGGGGCCGATGCCCTACGCGATCGTCGTGCCGATCCGCAAGGATGCGGAGTGGTGGCAGTTGGACCAGGCGGCGCGGACCGAGATGATGAAGGAGCACACAGAGGCCACCGTGGCCTATCTTCAGACCGTCAAACGCAAGCTCTACCACTCGAGCGGCCTCGACGACCTCGACTTCATTACGTATTTCGAGACCGCCCAACTCGACGACTTCCATAACCTCGTCATCGCTCTCGAAAAAGTCAAGGAGAACCGCCACAACCGTCGGTTCGGCCATCCGACGCTGCTGGGTACGGTCCGACCGCTGGATGAAATTCTCGACTTCCTGACGAGGTAGATCGGCTTCAACCGGCGTTGGGGCGACTGATCCGCTTGGGAAACGAGGCGATCCCGGACGCAAGGGCGACCACCAGCGGTCAGGACGGGAACCGGCGGGGAGACATTATGACGGCCCAAGCGGCCGGATGAGGCCTTGTCCCGCGTCCACCGCGATGCGCTCGCCGTCCGTGAGGAACTTCGTCGCATACGGGACGTTGACCATCGTCGGCAGGCCATATTCGCGGGCGATGATCGCGCCGTGGGACAGCGTGCCGCCCATTTCGACGACGAGACCGGCTGCGAGGCTGAAGACCGGCGCCATGCCGGGGTCGATCACCGGGGCCACGATGATGTCACCGCGTTTGACTTTCCTGAAATCGTCCGGAGAGAGAAGCACACAGACCGGTCCTTCCGCATAACCTGCGCTAACGGGGACCCCGCTCAGCGTGAGGCCCGTTGCCGATGGAGGCTGCCTCCTTTCCGCACTGTTTCTTTCCGGCCTGTCGTCTCGTATCGTGTCCGGCGCCTGATGCGCCGCATGCTCCGCACGTTCCGCCCGCCGTCTGGCGATCAGACCTTTCCAGTCTTGCGAAGGATCCAACGCGATGGCTCTGATCTCTTCGGCGGCGAGAAAGAACATGTCGTGTGGGGTGTCCAGTACGCCGGTTGCCGAGAGCTGTTCTCCCAGCGCCAAGGCCAGATGCCGCGTGGCGGCGGAAAAATACATCAGATGGTGGCGGTTCGCCTCGCGCAAGGAGAGGAATCGGCAGAGTCGCCGGTACCACCATCGAAACGCCATCCAGTAGTGGAGACGCCACCCCATTCGTCGACGGATTTCCCTTAGGGCGGCTTCCCGCGCCGACTCCTGCTGCCGTCGGATCTCCTCGACCGATTTCCCGCCCGTCGCTTGCAGGTGCACCCGGATGACGCCGAGCAGATAGTCCGGGTTCTCGCTGAAACGGGGCGTGGCCACGTCGGACTCGCCGAGAGCCCGGTGGCCAAATTCCGCCAAAAATCGGTCGAACTCTTCGATGAACCGCGTGCCGGCCAGGGCGGACCGGAATCGAACCGGCGTCCAAGGATCGGCGAGAAAAAACGCCCGTGCCGGGCGCTCCTGCCTCGCCCAGTCCGCGAGCTCGGCCAGCCAGAGAATCTGCCTGGCGCTGATGACCGTGCCTTGTCCCTGCAACGCCGCGTTCAGCAGTCCCCGCCACCCTTCGCCGATCGCCCGAGACGAGAGGAACCCGAGGGTCCGCAAAGCCTGCCCCACGCCGGCCACGATCGCGAAGGTCAGGTCGTGTTCCCGCAGTCGCGTTCCGATCCGGTCCATTCGCGCAAGCAGTTCCGCTATGCTCAAGCCCTTGAGCGAATCCGCACGAAGATCGGTTGCCATCCGCTTCATCTCGGCAAACCAGGTGGGCGCATGCCGCATGGCCTGCCGCATCTTCCACATGAACAGGCCTCCCGCCCATAGGAGTGTCCACCAGGGCAGCCGTTCGACGCCGACCGGCGGCGCGCCGCCATGCCCGCCCATCTGTTCGGCGACATCTCGCGGGTCGCCGCCCAGTTGCGCCATGAGCGATTGAAACAACGTCACGTTGATATAGGGACGCCCTCGCACGATCCGCACCGCCTTTGCGCTCTTCGGGATCTTGCAGCCCGCCTCCCGATAATGTGTGAGGATCTGGTGGTCCATGAAATGGTCCAGGAAGGAAAGTCCCAACGGGCTCGGCAACTCCGGCATGGTCTCCTTGAAATTGGCGCGCGACCACTCACAAGGTTCGAATGCCGGGGTTGGCGGCGTGCCTGCGGGAGGAAGGGACCTCGCCTGCAGCAGCCAGATTCCCTGATGATCGATCGCCCACTCGACATCGACCGGTTGCCCCAACACCCGCTCAACCCGTTTGACGAGGATCGCCAGCTCCAGCGCCTGCAGTTCGTCAAGGGCCGGCGCGCGTCGATCTTCTTCACCGACCGGCTCGTCATGAAGGCCCGTCTCCGTGGACACTCTCCGTCTCGGCTTCTGCGCGATCGTACGCTCCACCACGGTGGCCGCCGGCGTTCGCTTGGATTCGTCGCAGACGATCACATAGTGGTCCGGCACGATCTGACCGGCCACGAGCGAGTCAGCCAAACCAAAGACGGCATTGACCACCACGCGGTCCGTTCGACCCGTCGCCACATCCTGGGAGAACGCCACGCCGGAGGCGATGGGAGAGAGAAGCGGCTGAATGATCACCGCCATCTTCGGCGGGTCCGTTTCCACTCCCCAGCGGCGGGAGTAGGCGAAGGCCGTCTCGGTCCACAGGGAAGCCCAGCAGGAGACCACAGCGGCCGGGATCGCATCCCGGGTCACACCAAGCGTCGTTCGATAGACGCCGGCGAACGATCTCTCCGCCGCATCCTCGCTCGAGGCCGACGACCGTACTGCCCAGAGCCGTCCCGCGCCGGCCGGCTTGTTCCTTTCCAGCGCGTCCAGCGACGCAGCCAGCCGCTCGAAGATCGGCTGCAGCAGGATCGGCTGCTCGATCGCTTGCCGGCAGGCGGCCAACATGGCCGGGCGGTCGCGGTCGGATAGGGTTTGGAGCGTGCGCCACTGATCGCGAAGATGAATCCCCGTCCGTTCAAGCGCTTCTTCGTACAGCGCCGTCGTCAGGCAGATTCCGGACGGAACGCGGAAGCCGTGAAGGATCAGGCGGCGTAATCCGGCCGCCTTTCCACCGGCCAGCGCGCGGTCTTCACAGGCCTCCAAAGGCAAGAGGACGGGATTACACGGAAACGAGGACATACAAGTCGTTCACGTTCGTGCCGGTCGGGCCGGTGACAATGTGGCTTCTCAGTTTTTGGAAAAACGGATAGGCATCATTGTCGCGCAGCGCGCGCGCCGCATCCAGCCCCGATCGCGCCGCGCGCCTGGCCGTCTCACCATCCGCTACTGCTCCGGCCACCTCGGTCGGCCCATCGGTGCCGTCCGTGGCGAAGCCTGCAACCCACACCTTGGGCAATCCGGCGATCTCCAACGCCGCGGCCAGCGCGAACTCTTGGGCTCGTCCACCCTGCCCGCTTCCCCGAACGGTGACCGTCAGTTCTCCTCCGGCGATCAGACAGCAGGGGCGTCGAACGGGCCTGTCATCCGCCACGATCTCCCGCGCGATGGCTCCGAAGACTTTCGCCGCTTCCCGCGCCTCGCCGGTCAGCGTCGTCGTCAGAATCACCGGAGCAATCCCGGCGGTTTTCGCCGCGGCCGCAGCCGCCTCCACGGCGGCGCGATTGTTGCCGATGAGGAGATTCTGCACGCGATGAAAGATCGAGGCGCCTGGCTTCGGCGTCTCCGCAACCCGACCTTCCGTCCCCGCGACAAGGTGCCTTCTGACCGGAGCCGGCACCGACTTCCAGATCCCGTAGCGCCGCAAGATGGCGCAGGCCTCGGCGTATGTAGTCGGATCTGGCGCCGTCGGGCCTGAGCCGATGGAGGCCGGATCGTCGCCGATCACATCGGACAGGATCAGACTGACCACCCGCGCCTGCGTCTCGGCTGCCAGTTGCCCCCCTTTGATCGCAGAGAGGTGTTTTCTGACCGTGTTGATCTCTTGAATGGTCGCGCCGCTCTTGAGCAGCAACTGCGATGTCTTTTGCTTATCGGCGAGGCTCAGGCCGGAGACCGGCGCCGGCAGCAGGCTGGAGGCGCCGCCGGAAAGGAGCACGATGAGCAGGTCGTTCGATGCAAGGCCGCCGACGAGCGCCCGGAGCTTTGAAGCGGCCCGCTCACCGGCCCGATCGGGAACCGGGTGGCCGGCTTCCACAACCTCGATCTTTCTGGTGGGGACCGCAAGGCCGTATTTCACAACCACCAGGCCGGTGTCCAGACGATCGCCCAGAATTCGTTCCAGCGCCCAAGCCATCCTTGCGGACGCCTTGCCGGCTCCGACCGCAAGGATACGGGTATCGCGCCGGAGGTCGTAGGTCCGTCGACCGACCCGGAGTGTCGCCCCTTTCCGTCTCACATGGCGGCGGACCGCCTCGGCCGGGTCCACCGCCGAGAGCGCAGCCGCGCACATCCGCCGAAGGAGCGCGCGGATTCGAGGCTGCGGCACACCGACGCGCATGAAGCGAGGCCTTACGGTGTCTTGTCCTGTTTGAAGCAGCGGTTGGGGCAGGTCTGCCGCGGGACTTTGATCTGATAGGTTCCTTTGGGCAGGAAGTCTTTTCTGATTTCCGGGTTCAGCATCTTCAGCTCGAGGAAATAGGTGCCGAACTCTTCGGCGATGACGGTGAGATGCCGTTGCGCTTCTTTGATCGTCACGGTCACCGTCTCGGTCTCCAACGGCGCGTACAAATCCTTTTTCGTCAGCCCGAGATATTTCTCCGGTTGGGAGTAGATCTCCTTCGCCGCGATGATCCGCGGCACGTAGCGCATGGTTTCGCGCGGGCCATGGAGCTTCCAGTAATCGTTCACCTTTTGCTCTTTGAGCAATTTCCTGATGCGGTCTTCCCCCGCATTGTAGGAGGCCATCGCCAGAAACCAGTCGCCTTGCTGGAAATCCTTCAGGTAGCGGAGGTACTTGATGGCGGCCTCCGTCGACATCTCGAGATTGCGCCGCTGGTCCAAGAACTTGTTGCTGTGTAGTTTGTATCGTTTGCCGGTCGATCCGATGAATTGCCAGGGGCCGGACGCCTTCGCGCGGGAATAGGCGGCGGCGATGCACTTGCTCTCCACGAGCAGCATGTACTTCAGATCGTCCGGCAAGCCCGCCTCGGCCAACTGCTTTTCCACCGGCGGGAAACATCGGCCCATGCGCTTGGCCAGGATGATGCTCTCGCCCTGATCCTCGAGGAACTGATAGAACTCGTACTCGATGCGCTCGCGGACCTGCCAGTTGTCCAGCGGCACCGGTTGACCTGCGAAGGTCAGCTTCTCCGGGAGCTTGAACGAACTCAGGAAAAACCGTTCGCCTTCCCGCTTGATTTCCGGCAGGATGACGAGGCGATCTTCCGCATCGGAAAGCTCCTCCGAGGCTCCTTCGGATGGAGAATCGCGGTCGGGGTCGGCAACGCTTTGCGCCTCCTGTTGCCGGTCGTGACCGGCGGAGGGAAAAGCGTCGGCCATGTTCTTGGAAGACTTCAACGTCACGGTCGCGGCTGCCGGTTCCTGTTCGGCCCCGACGGACATGAACAGGAGGCCGGACATCAAGGCCGTTGCGAAGACCGGCAAGGCTGTGAGGTGCAGCCGCATGCTGGAAAAGATCCTTCCCGGATTGATTCGCCTGTCGGTATTCCGGCCCATGCTAGCAGCAAGTCATGGGACGGGCAAGAATGAACGCCCTTTCCAATTCATGCTACACTCGCGCCCCATGCGCGCGCTGGATCTCTTAAACGAACGGATCGTTCAGTGCTCCCGCTGCCCTCGGCTGGTCGCCTATCGTGAAGCGATCGCCCAAGCCAAGCGACGCCAGTTCCGCGACTGGACCTACTGGGGCCGCCCTGTCCCAGGCTTCGGTGATCCCGACGCCCGTCTCTATGTGTTGGGACTGGCGCCGGCCGCCCACGGAGGCAATCGAACGGGCCGAGTCTTTACCGGCGACCGCAGCGGTGACTGGCTTTATGAGGCGCTGTACAAGTTCGGCTTCGCCAATCAGCCGACCTCGACCCATCGGGATGACGGGCTTCGCCTTCGCGATTGTTACATCGGCGCGACGGTCCGGTGCGCTCCGCCCGGCAACAAACCCTTGCCGGAGGAATTTGAAAACTGCCGGCCTTATGTGCTCGAGGAGTTACGCCTGCTCGCGCGGGTGCGCGTCGTGATCGTGCTGGGGAGGGTCGCCTTCGACCACTACCTGAAAGCCTGCCGAGACCTGGGCCGCACGATCCCTCCGTCGATCCCTCCATTCGGTCACGGATTGTCGTACCTCCTCCCGTGGGGCGTGACGCTGATCGGGTCGTATCATCCCAGCCAGCAAAACACCTTCACCGGGAAACTGACACGGAGGATGTTTCACTCCGTCTTTCGGCAAGCCCGAAGACGGCTGGAACGCCAATGAGCGCGGCGCCGACGAGTCCGGTTATCTCCTGCCCCGCGCCTCCCAATCGGCCAGAAATTTCTTGAGCCCGACATCCGTGAGCGGATGCTTCACCAGTTGTTGAAAGACCGCGAAGGGCATGGTGCAGATATCCCCGCCGGCCAACGCCGCCTCCACGACGTGCTGCGGATGCCTGACGCTGGCGACCAGGACTTTGGTTGGGAAGGCGTAGTTGCGGAAGATTGTCACGATCTGGCGAATGAGCTCCATGCCGTTTGAGCTGACATCGTCCAGCCGACCGATGAACGGGGACACGCACCAAGCCCCCGCCTTGGCCGCGAGAAGGGCCTGGGTCGGCGAAAAACAAAGCGTGACGTTCACACGAATACCCTCCGCCGCCAGCCGTTTTGTCGCCCTCAAGCCTTCGGGGATCAGCGGACATTTCACTACGATGTTCTTGTGGATTTTGGCCAGCTCGCGCCCCTCTTTCACCATCGCGTCCGCTTCGACACTGACTACTTCGGCGCTGATCGGTCCATCCACGATGCTGCAAATTTCCAACAACACGTCTTTGAAGCTCCGGCCTTCCTTCGCCACGAGAGACGGGTTCGTCGTCACCCCGTCCAGCAGGCCGAGGCTCGCCGCTTCTTGAATCTCCTTCACGCTCGCGGTATCAAGATAGATGTGCATGGTCCTTTCCTTTCATGCTGGAGGCCTCCGTCACGGTCGTCGTCTCTCCTTTGAGTGATTGTAGGAACATCTCAAGGACAATGCAATTCCCTTTCCCGCCAGGTACGGTTGTTTGACAGGTATGGGTGCGGGGGTTACAATTTTCTTCGCGTACATCCGTCCTTTCTCTTAGGATGCCGAACCGTTGAACGGATCTCGCCTGAGGAGGAATCATGAAACGGCGATCAGTCTGCGTTGTGCTTATGGCGCTGCTGTTCACCGCCTGCGGGCGGAACCCCTACCTTGAGGCCTCGTTGAAACCTGCCGAGTTGCAAGGGAAGGACAAGGCATGGTTCGAGAAAAATTGGGGGGCGCCGGACGGCAGGGCGCCGCGCTTCTTTGGGGGCGAGACCTGGACCTACTACCGTATCGCCGGCGGCAAATCCGGTCCGCCGCTGTTCAATTTCTCTCCGAATGAATGTCAGATCACGCTGAAGTTTGATAAGGAAGAGAAACTCACCGATTACAGTTATTCCGGTTGCTAACCGGATAACTGCTTTTGAAAGGTCTGCGCGCAGTCGCGGCTGCAGAAAAAGTAGGTCTGGCCTCCAATCTCTGCAGTCACCGCCGTTCCCCTCGGGACAAAGACTTTACAGACCGGATCCTGCACCATCTTGTTGCGGTCTTCCATCAGCGGCCCGCCGCCTGTATCTCTCCTCCCTGTCAGCTCTCTGATCACGCTTCGAAGAAGAAAATACAAAAGGATCAGGAGCCCCGCAATTAACAATAGCCTATACATTGTGGTTACCGGCAGAGGTCTCCACCAATCCTATGGGAGGCTTGATACCCTGTCAAGGAGCGAGCGCAGTGAGTCTGTTACCGCCCTTCTGGCCGCCTAGCGTACATGGGCCGATTGTCCACCTGAACGAGGGGCCTTTGCACAGAGAATCCAGTACTTCAGGAGGATAGTCATTGGCACAGGTCAATGTTAGAGTCGCAACATGCAGACTTGCGACAAATGCCGCGGGACAATGTTGCCGGAACGGGCGGTGGACCTTGACGCAGGACTAGCGATCACCGTCTTTGCCTGCTTGAATTGCGGTCGGCGAAAAGCCATCGATCCTGAGCCGCGACCGTTGACAGCGCGACATTAATTCCGCACTGTGCAAAACGATCACGTCCTCTCATGCGCGATCAGACAGGCTGAGGGAGTGGCCTGTCCTGTCACCGACGCATGGCCTGTCGGGGTTCAGGGGCGGGTATCGGTCGGGCGGAAGACTGCGCCTGGAAGTCTGCGCGGGCCGAGAAGCGAAGCGGATGCCCGAAGACAGGATAGGCCCGTTCTCTGAAAATCCAATGAAACCGACTGTTCATCGAATTTCGACCGTTCCCCTTACCGCGTTACTCTGTTGCCCGTCATGCTACCGGCTTATTAGTTTCACACGCGGGCAGAGCACGGTCCAGTGTCACGCCTGCGGCGCCACTGTCAGCAGTCCGGACCTTCCCGCCTCCTGCCAGTAGTAGCATCAAGACGCTCCTCTACTTGAGCCCCAAGACATCCTGCATGTCGTAGAGTCCGGGAGGCTGTTTCACGACCCACCGTGCCGCACGAAGGGCCCCGCGGGCGAATGTGTCGCGACTCTGCACCCGGTGGACGACCTCGATGCGCTCGCCTATGCCGCCGAAGAGCACGGTGTGATCGCCGACGATGTCGCCTGCCCGGATTGTCTGAATGCCGATTTCCCCACGCTTGCGCTCCCCGATCAACCCTTTCCGAGCGTAGACGCCGACCTGGGCCAAGTCACGGTTCACTGCCCTGGCGAGCACCTCCGCCATCTTCAGCGCCGTACCGCTCGGCGCATCCTTCTTCAAACGGTGATGCGCCTCGATCACTTCGAGGTCGTACTCCTCGCCGAGCGTCTTGGCCATCTCGGCGATCACTTTGAAGATCACATTGACGCCCACGCTCATGTTCGGCGAAAACACGCAAGGCACTTGGCGCGCCAAACTTTTGAGTTCGTCCAGTTCTTGAGGCGAAAAGCCGGTCGTGCCGATGACCATCGCCCGGCGATGCTGGGCCACCGTGCGCAGGTGGGCGAGTGAGGACTGAGGAGTGGAGAAATCGATGACCACTTCGCCACGATCCAGGAGCGTGGACAGGTCGTCGGCGATCAGGACGCCCGTCTTGCCGCACCCGGCGTTTTCTCCGGCGTCCTCGCCGATCGAGACGTGGCCCTTGCTTTCGACCGCTCCGGTCAACGTCAAGGCGGCCGAGTCCTTGATCAGCGCAACGAGCCTGGAACCCATGCGTCCGGCTGCGCCGGCAACGATGACTTTAATCACCTGGACCTCGAAAGAAGCATGAAAGCGGTGCGCCTTCAGCGACAGGCACGGGAAAACCGGCGTTCCGAAGCCGACGGCGGGGAGCTGACCACTGAAAGCTACTAAATCAGTCCGTAGTCTTTCATCACCCGCGCCAACTTGTCCCGATTCTCCTGCCCGATCGGGCAAAGGGGAAGACGAAGCTCTTCCTCGATTTTCCCCATCATACTGAGGGCCGCTTTGACGGGGATCGGATTCGTCTCCAGGAACAGAGCGGCGAACAAAGGGGACAGTTTAAAGTGCAGCCGCCGCGCTTCCTCCACCCGCCCTTCCGCAAAGGCATCGACCAGGTAGGCCATGTCCACCGGCGCGATGTTCGCCGTGACCGTGATGACGCCCTTGGCTCCGACCGCCATCATAGGCAAGGTCAGCGGATCATCGCCGGACAACACGGTGATCCGGTCTCCGCACATCTGGACGATGTCCGACGCCTGTTGGACCGACCCGCTTCCTTCTTTGATCGCCACGATGTTCTGCACGGAAGTCAAACGGGCCACCGTCGCCGGCAGCATGTTGACTCCGGTCCGCCCCGGAATGTTGTAGAGCACAATCGGGATATCCGCGGCTTCGGCTACGGCCTTGAAGTGGCGGAACAGCCCTTCCTGAGTCGGTTTGTTGTAGTAGGGGGTGATCAGCAGAGCGCCGTCCGCCCCGACGCGTTTCGCATGCTGGGTCAAGGAAATGGCTTCATCGGTGCAGTTGGAGCCGGTCCCGGCGATCACCGGGACCCGGCGCTTGACCACCTCGACGGTGAAAGCGATGACCCGTTCGTGTTCATCATGCGAGAGCGTGGCCGATTCCCCGGTCGTGCCGCACGGCACGATCCCGTCGGTGCCGTTGGCGATCTGCCATTCAATGAAGTCGCCCAATGACCGTTCATCCACCCGCCCGTTCTTGAAGGGCGTGACGATGGCGACTAGTGAGCCGGTAAACATACTCTGTCCCTCATGCAAAAGGGTGACCCGTCGTTACCTGAGGAAATCGGGAATGGTTTCGCCGCGCACGAGATCTGCGCAGGTTTCCCGCGCGCGGATGACATGCATCTCTCCACCCTTGACCAGGACTTCCGGCGCCCGCGGCCTGGAGTTGTAATTGGACGACATCACGAATCCGTAGGCGCCCGCGCTCATGACCGCCAGCAGCTCGCCCGGTTTCGTTTCGGGCATCGCCCGATCTTTCGCCAGAAAGTCGCCCGACTCGCAGACCGGGCCGACCACATCGACGGTCTTACGTTCTCCGTGCGCGGCCGCCTCCCGAACTGGACGGATATCGTGGTACGCGCCGTACAAGCTCGGGCGGATGAGATCGTTCATCGCCGCGTCCACGATCACGAACCGTTTGGCCTCGCCCTCTTTAGTGTAGAGCACTTTCGTGACGAGCACGCCGGCGTTCCCCACGATGACGCGGCCCGGTTCCATGATCAACACGCATTTGAGATCCCGCACCAGCGGCGAGATGGCGTCCGCCAGATCCTGAGGCCTTGGCGGTGATTCGTCGGCGTACGTAATGCCGAGCCCGCCGCCGATGTTAACGTACCGGATTCCGATCCCCTGCGCTTTGAGGGCCTCGACCAATCCGAGCACCTTCCGGAGCGCATCGACGAACGGCGTCACATCGGTGAGCTGGGAGCCGATATGCTTGTGGACCCCGACGACCTCGATGTGCTTGAGCGATGACGCCAGCTTAAACTCATCGAGCGCGCGGTCCGCGCTGATCCCGAATTTGCTTTTCTTCAACCCGGTCGAAATATAGGGATGCGTCTTGGGATCGATGTCCGGATTGATCCGCAGCGCCACCCGTGCCCGAGCGCCCATCTCGGCTGCGACCTCGTCGATCGCATGGAGCTCGGCCGAGGACTCCACGTTAAACATGAGAATATCCGACTTGAGCGCATCGCGGATTTCCTCTCGGCTCTTCCCGACCCCGGCGAACACGATCTTTGAAGCCGGCACGCCGGCCTGCAAGGCGCGGTACAACTCGCCGCCCGACACGATGTCCACGCCGCTGCCCTCGCGGGCCATCAGGCGCAGGATCGCCAGATTGGAATTGGCCTTCATGGCATAGGCGACGATGTGGGGAATGTTCTGGAACGCGCCGTCGTACGCCCGAAAATGCCTCACCAGCGTGGCATGGCTGTACACGTAGCACGGCGTGCCGACTTCCTTGGCGATGCGGCCGATCGGGACATCTTCGCAGTAGAGTTCGCCCTGTCGGTACTGAAAATCATGCATCTTGGAAGTCCTCGCTCAACATGTCGAGCCCGTGGACCGAGAGTCCATGGAGCGACGCTTCGAAGGCGGCTTTGAACTTCCGATAGCGGACCTTGGCATAGGGCATGACGGCTTTCAACGCCTCGCCGTCCAACAGCGCCCGCAGCGCGTCCGGGGTCGCGTGCTTCAAATGTTCGAAGTTGATAATGATGTCAAGCCTGGCCTTCTCCGCCGCTTCCTTGATCCGCTTGAGCAGTTCCTGCGCATTCAGCCGGTCGAGCGTACCTTCCAGTTCCACGACCAAGGCAGCGAATCGGTCGTGCCGTTTGGCTTTGATGTTCAACCAGAGTTCCTGGGCCGGTGCCGTGGTCGCATCAAACCGCTGCTTGATCGCGTGCAGCGCGTTGGGGATCAGATGCTCGCGATCGATCGCCGGCAGTTTGGCCTGGAGATTCTTCAGGACTTGGGCCACCGGTGAGAGGGTGCCCCGGGGACACGCCCGCTTGATCAGCTTGCGGAATTCCCGGTTCATTTCCAGACGAGCGACAAATCGCTGCTGCGTTCCCATCAAGCGGTACCAAATCGACGGGAACGAATAAAATTGGTGATTCGCCCAATAGAAACCCTCTTGCAGCTGCTCGGGCGTCATGCGGCTCGGATAGAAGACGACGTGTTTGCCGTCGTACTTCGCCCAATCCCGGTCGAAGATGCGGCCTTCCCGATTGTACCGCTCGTACAACGCCGTGCCCGGAAGCGGGGTGAGCACGTTGAAGTAGGCGAGTTCCACCCGGTTCTTCACGAGAAATTCCACAGCCCGTTCGAACACCGATTCGTCGTCGTTGTCGAAGCCGAACACGATGCCGGGATTCACCATAATCCCGTAGTCGTGAAACATCTTGATCTCCTGCGAGAACTTCTCCACACGGTTGAACGGCTTGTTGGTCTCCTCCAAGCAGTCTTCATCCAGCGACTCCATCCCCACGAAGACTGACACGCAACCGCTCTCCGCCGCGAGCTTGACCATCTCTTCATCGTCGCCCAGGAACAACGTCGACTGACATCCCCATTTGATGTTCAGCGGCTTGAGCGCCGTCCACAGTTCGCGGCAGTAGGCGCGGTTGCTGTTGTGCAGGTCGTCCACGAACGCGAATATCGTCCCGTCCTCGATGCCCAGCCGAATACGCAGACCGGTCAGGAACGCTTGCCAGAGGGAATCGTTCCGTATCCGGTCGACCAGTTCGCTGCGGATCCATTGCTTGATCTGTGTCAGTTCTTTCACGACTTCCTGGACCGGCCGACGCCGGGTCGTCTTTCCGTTGAATGGGGACACGCTGCAAAACTCGCAATCGAAATGGCACCCCCGCGTCGTGAAACTACATTGCCTGGTCATGTAGGCGTCCGGACTTAGCAGCTCCACGCGCGGGCTTTTATAGTGTTCAAGCGCAGGAAACTTTTCCATCTTATACATGCGCTTCATCGCGCCGGCTTCGAAATCGGCGATCAGCTCAGGCCAGAGATCCTCCGCCTCTCCGCAGACGATCGCATCACAGTGTTGGAGCGCTTCATCCGGACAGTAGGTCGGATGCACCCCGCCCAGTACCACTTTCTTGCCGCGTTTCCGGAACTCTGCGGCGATCTCGTAGGCCCGCGGCGCATAACAGGTCATCACCGACAGACCCACCAGATCGCACGGATGCTCGAAAGCGATGTCCCGCACCGCCTCATCGATCAGATCGACATGCCAGCTCTCCGGCGTATAGGCCGCGATCACCGGTAGGCTCAACTTCGGGAACCACACCGCCCGCCGCTCCGAGGCCGTCAAATGATAGGGGTTGTTTCTGGGATAGGGATCAACCAACAAGAGGGTCCTCGTCTTCGTCGTCGCCCTCGCGGGTCGGATCAGCTCCATTGGTTTTTCCTCCTGATTTGTGATGCAGTGCCCATTGCCAACCAGGCTAAACTGTGCCGCCCGGTTGCCGCCCATCTTTCTCACACGAACAAGCTCATGCCCGCTATCTCGTCCCGACCGGCCTCAACGGCGGCAGCTCCGGCTCGGACGGCGGCTCGACGGCGCCTGGTCCGGCCTCCTGCCGTTGGGCGGCCTGTTCACGCTCCTTGGCGTCTTGTTCCCGCTCTTTCTCCAGCCGTGGGGCGATGCCCACATCTTCCGGTGCGATGGGAGCGCCGATGACGCCGCATCCGACGGAGATCGCACCGATCGCCAACATCATCACGAACAGGACAACCGGTTTTGGCCGTTGCCTGTCAGGTCGCCCAACGAATCCCATCGAGCGGCCGACCGACGACCCGACCAGAGGGCAAGCCGCACGCCCCTTGGGCGACATGCCGACGTCAAGCCCGTAGGATGTCGACCCGATCATGCGAGTTCTTTTTCCAAGGCCTTGATCCTCGCCTCGACTCGCTTGCGCGCCGTGCCGCCGATCTGGGCCTTGCGCTCGACTGCGCCCTCCACCGTGAGCACGTCCATCACGTCTTTGTCAAACCGCTCGGAGAACGACCGGATCTCGTTCAGCGTCAGATCCCCCAAGTCCCTCTCCTGATCGAGGCAGAACCGCACGATCCGGCCCGTGACGGCATGAGCCTCCCGGAACGGGACGCCCTTCGAGACGAGGTAATCCGCCAACTCCGTGGCCAGCATGGCACCTGAGGCCACCGCGCGCTCCAGCACCTCGCGGTTGACCTTCAGCCCTTTGAGCAGTTCCGCATAGACTTCGAGAGAGGCCGACACGGTGTCCAGCGCATCGAAAAGCGCTTCCTTATCCTCCTGAAGATCACGATTGTAACTCAGCGGCAGTCCTTTGAGGGTCGTTAACAGCGCGAGGAGATGGCCGTACACTCGGCCGGTTTTCCCCCTGACAAGCTCCGGCACATCGGGGTTTTTCTTCTGCGGCATCATGCTGCTGCCCGTGCAGAAGGTATCGGGCAGGTCCACGAATTGGAACTCCTGAGAGGTCCACAGAATCAGTTCTTCACTCAACCGGGACAGGTGCATCATGATCAGCGAAAGCGCGGCCGCCACCTCGACGGCGAAGTCCCGGTCGGAGACGGCATCGAGGCTGTTCTCCGTCACGGTCGTAAAACCCAGGAGGCGCGCGGTGTACTGGCGATCGACCGGATAGTTCGTGCCGGCCAACGCCCCCGAACCGAGCGGCATCACGTTCAGCCGGGACAGGGCATCTTTCACCCGCCCTTTGTCGCGCTCCAACATCTCGACATAGGCCAGCAGGTGATGGGCCAGCAACACCGGCTGGGCGCGCTGGAGGTGCGTATAGCCCGGCATGATCACATCGAGGTGCGCCCGCGCCTGAGCCAGGAGCGCGCGCTCCAATTCTTCAAGCCGCCCGGTCACTATCTTGAGCGCATCGCGCAGATACAACCGAATGTCCAGCGCCACCTGGTCGTTTCTGCTGCGGCCGGTATGCAGTTTCCCTCCCAAGGGTCCGATCAACTCCGTCAGCCGGCGCTCGATGGCCATGTGAATATCCTCGTCCTCGGGGACAAAGGGGAAGCGTCCTTGATCCAGCTCCGCCTTCACGACCTCCAGCCCGCGGATCATTTCGGCCGTCTCGCGAGAGGTCAACACACCCGCCCGCTCCAACGTCTTGCAATGGGCGATACTGCCCCGGATGTCGTGCGCGTAAAGCCGCCGGTCGAAGGCGAGCGAAGACGTGAACGCCTCCACCAGCCGATCGGTACGGTCGCGAAACCGCCCCGCCCAGAGTTTGGCCGTATCGCGTGAAGCGTGAAGCGTCCCGGGGGAATGGCCGGCAGCCGTCTTCTTCCCTTTCTGAACGGCCAGTTGTTTCTTTGGGCTCATAGGTTCTCTTCCCACACACTTCACGCGATGCGCTTCACGAACTACGCCTTCTGTTTCTTCCGTTGCGCACGGATGGCGAGCCGCAGCGCATTCAACCGGATGAATCCTTCCGCGTCCTTCTGTCGGTACGCTTCATCTTCTTCGAACGTCGCCAAATCCAACCGATAGAGCGACCTGGGCGATTTGCGGCCGACGACTGTGCAACCGCCTTTATACAATTTCACCCGGACCGTGCCGGTGACGTCCTGTTGAGCCTCGTCGATCGCCCGCTGCAACATCTCCCGTTCGGGGCTGTACCAGTATCCATAATAAATCAGTTCGGCGTAACGAGAAATCAAGCTGTCGCGAAGATGCAAGACCTCACGGTCCATCGTCAGCGACTCGATCCCCCGATGCGCGACATGCAGGATCGTCCCGCCCGGTGTTTCGTAGACGCCGCGAGACTTCATGCCTACGTAGCGGTTTTCGACCATGTCCACCCGGCCCACCCCGTGGGCTCCGCCGAGACGATTGAGATGCGCCAGCAGCGTTGCCGGGCTCATGCGCTTCCCGTCCACCGCGACCGGGTCACCCTGTTCGTAGTCGATCTCGATTTCTCTGGGTTTGTCCGGTGCCTTTTCTGGCGAGACGGTCATCTGGAAGATTTCTTCCGGCGGCGCCTCCCACGGATCTTCCAAGATCCCACCTTCGTAACTGACGTGGAACAAATTCAGGTCCAGGCTATAGGGCTTGGCCTTGGTCGCCGTCACCGGAATGCCGTGCGTCTGCGCATACTCGATGAGCTCCCGTCGCGAACGAAACGCCCACTCGCGCCAGGGTGCAATGATTTTGATCTTCGGGTCGAGCGCCAGGTAAGTCAGTTCAAATCGGACCTGATCGTTCCCCTTCCCCGTCGCGCCGTGCGACACGGCGTCGGCCCCTTCCTTCCGCGCGATTTCGATCTGGCGCCGGGCGATCAGCGGCCTGGCGATCGAGGTTCCCAGAAGGTAGCTTCCTTCGTAGACGGCGTTCGCCCGCAGCATCGGGAAGATGTGGTCTTTCACGAAGACCTCGCGGAGATCTTCGACATAAACTTTCGAAACGCCCAAGATCTGCGCCTTCGCCTTGATCGCCTTGAGATCTTCCCCTTGCCCGAGATCGGCGCAGAACGCCACCACCGAGCAACCGTACGTTTCTTGCAGCCATTTCAGGATGACGGACGTGTCCAGCCCGCCCGAATAAGCCAGCACCACTTTCTTGACCGCGCTCCGCGCCATGGGTCCTTCCTCTATGCCTGCCTGCGACCTCGACGCGTGGCTCCCCGATTCGACAGCCACGTGACCAGGATGGCCTTTTGCATGTGCAGGCGGTTCTCGGCCTGATCCAAGACGACCGATCGCGGACCATCCAGGACGTCGGCCGTGATTTCTTCGCCGCGGTGCGCCGGCAGACAATGCATCACGATGGCATCGGGCTTTGCGCGCCGCAAGAGCCGCTCGTTCAGTTGGTAGGGAGCCAAGGCTTTCAGGCGACGGGCCTGTTCCCGCTCACGGCCCATACTGATCCAGACGTCGGTATAGACCACATCGGCTTCCTTGACCGCCACGACGGGATCTTCGCTGATCTCGATGACGCCGCCGGTCTGCTGCGCTTCGACCCGGGCGACATCGACTATATGTTGATCCGGCTGATAGCCGGCAGGACAGCCGAGGGCGATCGCCATGCCCATTTTGGCCGCCGCCTCGATGAGGGAATTGGCCACGTTGTTGCCGTCGCCGACATACGCGATCTTGATCCCTCTGAGGCGGCCCTTTTTTTCGCGAATCGTCAAGAGGTCGGAGAGCGCTTGGCAGGGATGGCTCAGATCGGTCAACCCGTTGATGACCGGAATCGTCGCCTCTCTGGCCCACTCTTCGACGGTTACGTGGTCGTAGGTCCGGATCACCAAGCCGTCCAGGTACCGCGACAGCACCCGCGCCGTGTCGGCGATGCTTTCCCCGCGCGAAAGTTGGATGTCGGCCATCGGGAGGACGATCGCCTGCCCTCCCAGTTGATTCATGCCGGCTTCGAACGATACGCGCGTCCGCGTCGACGGCTTTTGAAACAAGAGCCCGAGCATCTTGCCGGCCAGCAGCCGAGGGGTTCCGCCGCGTCGGTGGGCGCGCTTCAATCCGATGGACAGGCGCAGCAAGGCGTCGATGTCCTGCCTGGGGATAAGGCCGACATGCAGCAAGTCTTTTCCGAGCCCTTGGCCAGGCTGTCGGCCAGTCACGCTGACAGGACGTCCTGCCATGGCGACCTCCTCGCGCGGTTCGTTACGCTCGTTTGTTGAGTACCTGCGACAGCGCGTCCAACAAGCGATCAATCTCGCGCTGGGTGATGATGAGGGGTGGAATGAAACGTAAGACCCGTTCCATCGTGCAGTTGATCAAGAGTCCGCGAGCCAGACAGTCCGTCACAATCTGCTGGCCGTCGATCGCCAGCTCCATTCCTTGCAGCAAGCCGAGGCCGCGCACGTCTCTCACCATACGGTGCCGATCTTTGCATTCCGCCAAGCCCTTGGCCAGATAATCTCCCATCCGGCGGGCGTGGTCCAGGATCCGCCCTTCCAGCAGGACCCGCAGCACGGCCAACCCGGCGGCGCAAGCCAGCGGATTGCCGCCGAATGTGGACGCATGGGTCCCCGGGGTGAAGACCTCCGCTACTCGGCCGGTCGCGAGGCAGGCCCCGATCGGGACGCCGCCGCCCAGTCCCTTGGCGAGGGTCATGATGTCCGGCTCGACACCGAATTGTTCGTACGCAAAGAGGGTGCCTGTGCGGCCCATGCCGGTCTGGACCTCGTCGAAAATCAACAGGACGTCCCGTTGCCGGCACAACTCCCGTAGTCCCTTTAAATAGGTGCGATCTGCGACTTGGACTCCGCCTTCGGCCTGGATCGGTTCCAGCATCACCGCGGCTGTCTTGGCGGTGATGGCTCGTTCCACCTCCGCCAGGTCGTTGAACGTCGCATAGCTGAACCCTGGAACGAGCGGGGCGAAGCCCTTCTGCACTTTTTCCTGACCGGTCGCCGTTAGGGTCGCGAGAGTCCGGCCATGGAATGAATTCCGCATCGTGATGATGTCATGCCGACCAGGCCCGTACTTCTCGAATGAATAGCGCCTGGCCAACTTGATCGCGGCTTCGTTCGCCTCCGCACCGCTGTTGCAGAAAAACACCTTGTCGGCGAATGAATGGTCGACCAACGCCTGGGCCAATCTTATCTGCGGCTCGGTGTAATAGAGGTTGGAAGCGTGAAGGAGATGTTGGGCCTGCTTTTGGATGGCCAGCGTCAAATCCGGATGGGCATGGCCTAAGACATTCACCGCGATTCCGGCGACAAAATCGATGTACTCTCTCCCTTCCATGTCATAGACGCGGCTCCCCCGACCACGCACGATCGAAATTGGCTGTCGTGCGTAGGTCGGCATCAGATAACGTTCCGCGTCTTGCTTGAGCTCCTCGGTCGGCATCGCGCGCCACCCTGCATGAATTTAGGGACACTAACACACCGATAGAGTGAAAGCAATATCAAACTCGGCGACTGAATCTTCTATCTCTTTCTGATCATTGAGAAATTTCATCTACACGGCGTGTGAGTGAAGCCCCGAGAATGTGATAAGCTCAGCCCATGAAATCCTGTGAAACCTGTCAACAGGTCAATCCAGACGACGCACGCTTTTGTCAGCAATGCGGGACCGCGTTCTCCTCCGCCCAGCCGACCGAACCTGTCTGGGATGAAGCGCAGCTCTGGCGGAAATTCATCGGACCCAATGCCGATCGGTATCTGGAGACGTTCAAGAAATTTTCGACCGCGTCCGGACCCCGCTTCGCCTTCACGTGGAATTGGCCGGCGTTTCTCTTTGAGCCCTTCCTTTGGTTCCTGTACCGCAAGATGTATCTGTACGCGCTGGTCTATGCGGTCGGGCCGGTCGTGGCGTTTTACTTCACGCAGGATCTGTCGGCGGATTTCGTCTGGCGGATCATGGCGGGAGCCAGCGCGAACTACATCTATTACTGGCACATCAAGGAGCAGTTGGCAAAGATCGGAGCGCAACGGAGCCTGGACGTTCTCAGCAGGGACCGGATCTTGAACGATTCCGGAGGGGTTCAACCCTACGTGGTGTGGGTCGGAGTCGGGTTATTCGCCTTGAAGGTGGCGCTCCTCATCGCCCTTCTGCAAGAGGGGCCGCCCGATCACGGTGGCCCCGCTCCTCCCCGAACACAGCCGGCGCCCACCCGGACGAGCGCCTGAGACCATGTTCGGACTTCTCCGGTGACTATGCCGGAGCCAGTGGGGCGCGCGTGCGTTGCCAGGTGATCCAGGCCTGAAACCACTCGAAATCGTGCCTGTATGCGGCTCCCCCCGGTTCGGCCGCGGCCTCTTTCTGTTCCAGTTGCGTGTAGGTCCGCGGCCAGTTCTTTTGCCACCAGGATTTGAGTTCCTCCGCTCCGTACGATTGGCCGCTCGGCTGGGAGATGTCGGCGGCCGCACAGACCTCGGCCACGAGCGGCCAGTAGCGATCCTTGCCTAAGCCCAGCGTCTTGAAATGTTCCCGCAGCAGAAAGACCACCCACAGTTCCGCGCTGTTCTTTTTATTGTGTTTGAACGGTTGGGTCTGCCGAAGCGGAATCGGATCGAAATTCTTGACGACCGACGTGTAATCAGGCCCGCCGTAGCTGCCCGCCACTTCGGCGATCCCTTCCAGCATCCGGGCGAGTTCCACTTCCACCACCGGAGTTGTGCTCTGGGGCATTTTGCTGGAGTCGGCGGCGGCTGTGAGCGGATTCGGGGCCGTCAGCAATTCGATCAAGGGCTTCAATTCCCTCAAACGTTCGACCGCGCGTTTGAGGATTTGCTCGGATTCCAGCCAATAATCTTGATCGTTTTTCGACATGCGCTCACGGCCGGGCGGTGGGAGCACGGGCGGAATCCAATACCGGATCAAGACGAACAACAGATAGTCGATGTTTCCTCCCACCCGCCCGATCCGCTCCAACAATCGACCCGGGCCGAGCGCGTGCTTAAAGAAATACTCCGCCCGTTCGCCGACGCCGAGGCGCCGCGCCATTTCGATCCACCAGCGCTCGAGTTCCTGCCCAGATTGAGCTCGTGGATCCGGAACAGAGGCCATCACCCATTGCCCGTATAAGAAGAAGAGCCGCGGCAACAGGCGGCATGGTACTGACTGCACGGAGTGATTGCAAGGAGCCCCAGAGGATGCGTTTGTCGAAGTCCGAGGCTTGACTTGGAGCGGCGATTGCGTATCCTGTGGCAAGTCTGAGAAACGTATCGTCTTTAGAAAAGAGCGAGTAGAGAGCGGGAATAGCTCTGAGCTGTTCGCTTATGTTCATGCTGCCGGGTACCCGTTGCCGGGGGACCCAGTGTCTTTCATTTGCAATGGGTCGCGGCCAAAGGCTCATGGAGACTTTTTAAGAATCGGGAGAAGTAGCAATGGGTCGGCTGGTGTTGCTGCGTCACGGCGAATCGCAATGGAATCTAGAAAACCGGTTCACGGGCTGGGTAGACGTCCCTCTGTCGGCGAAGGGTGAAGAAGAAGCGCGGGAGGCGGGCAAGAAACTGATCGGTTATCGCTTTGACCGAGCCTTTACGTCGGTGTTGACCAGAGCGATCGAGACTCTCCGAATCGTTCTGGAAGTCATCGGACAGTCCCACATTCCGATCGAAAAGGACCAGGCCTTGAATGAACGCATGTACGGCGACTTGCAGGGACTTAACAAGGCGGAAACAGCGCAGAAATACGGTGAGCACCAGGTTAAGCTGTGGCGCCGAAGTTACGACATTCGTCCGCCGGGAGGAGAAAGTCTCAAGGACACGGCGGAGCGCGTGCTGCCCTATTACAAATCCCGTATTGAACCCCACGTTCTCGCTGGGGAAACCATCCTGATCGCCGCCCACGGCAACAGCCTGCGCGCCCTGGTGATGCACCTCGATCGTCTGACGCCGGATCAAGTGCTTGAGCTGAACATTCCCACCGGCGCTCCCTTACTTTACGAATTCGGCCCTGAGGGAACGGCCACGGCGCATCGGTATCTCTAGCGCAGGTTGCTCAGCCTCCGGTGCGCATCCCGGCTATCGGAACCACCAGAGCACCTTGTCGAGCATCTCGACCGGGATCACCTCCGGTATCAGAGGGATGACGTTCGCGTTGTCCTCGGGACGCTCGGCCGCTTCGGCTTCGAGCGTTTCGGCCGCCTGCGTCGCGACCGCCTGAACGCTTCCGCTTACTCCAACAATCCGATCATCGTCGCGGCGGCGCGCTTCGGCGGTCTGAGCCGGACTCGCTTGGGAAAACATCGTGGCGGCGTGTTTCGAGACCGATTGAGGATCACACCGCTCTCCGGCCGGCTCGACACGTCGGGAAGTCGGCGGAAGCTTGTCCCGCAGAGATCGCTATGATAGAGTCCGCGCGGCTGTCGTTCTGCAAGAGGAGAATGGAATGAGCGGAGTGTGTGACAAGTTGAGCAAGGTTGTGCTCTCAAGCATGGTGGTGGCCGTCCTGGCTTCGCCGATGCCCGACCTCGCACGAGCGGATGAGAATCGCTGGGGATTCGGCACGGACCTCGGTTTTTGGAGCGGGACAACCGATGGGACGGTCTTCGCGCTCGGATTTAATCTTGACTATTATTTGGATCGTTCGTTCTCCTTCGGTCCTATGATGTTGTTGGCGCCGACCGGAGATCTGACGCAGATCGCTTTCGCCGGAGTGGCCAAATACCATTTGCGACTCAACAACGGCATCAACCTCGTGCCGTTTGCAGGAATCGGTTTAGTGCACGCGGATCTGGATCGTGGAGCCGGTCCGAACCACATCGACCGCAACGATACCAGCCACTTCATTCCGCTCGGCCTCTCCGCCGAATACCAGGCCACCAGAAACATTGCGCTGGCCACGACTCTGATGGTCAACCTGCATCACATTACCCTCTCCCCCCCGGTCCCAAACGACAATACCAGCGTGGCCGTGATGTTCGGAATCCGGTTCGGGCCTTAGTCGGTCGGAATCTGTTGCGTCGGTAGCCCCACGGTCTGCGCTCGGAAGCCGGGCCTTCTTCATCACGTAAAGAGCCGCCCTGTTTTTTAATCCAGGCATCCCAAAGGGCGCGCGGCGCATCGCGATGCCTCAGCTTTGAAGTGGAGTCAGACGAAGACGCGGGTGTCTTCTCCGGCCTCTTGCGCAGCCGGTTTTCTGGTTGAAGAGTCGAAGAAAGGGCTCGCCGCCGCAGTAATGCTAGGCGACGCGGGCAGGTCGCCAGCGCAGCCCGATGTTCAGGACATCTTGAAGCAGATCGCTATAGGAGAGGTTAGCCCGCTGTGCGGACTCGGCGAAGTCTTCGTCTTCGGCGATTTGCGGATTCGGATTGGCTTCCAGGACGTACACGCGACCCTCCGCGTCAAGCCGGAGATCGATCCGTGCATAGCCGCTCAGTCCGAGAGCGCGATAGACCCGTTTGGCCAGATGCTGGATCTGCTCCGTCATTCCCTCCGGAAGGGTCTTGGCTTCGCACGACCGGATGCCGTACTTCTCTTGGTATTTCCGACTCCACTTCACCCGCTCGGTCGCGATGCGGCGGGACTCGTCCGGCATCTTGTCCATCAGCAGCTCCCACACCGGCAGCACCTGCAGGTGGGAATTCCCCAGCACGCCGACGTAAAGTTCCCGCCCCTCGATGTACCGCTCGACGATGGCGCCCGTGCCGACGCTGTTATGAATGAACGCCACGCGCTCCCGCAGCTTCTCGTCGTCTTCGACGATGGAAGCCTGCGAAATCCCGAGCGACGCCTCCTCGGAGACCGACTTGACGATCAGAGGGAATGAGAGCCATTTCGGCCGCTTCACCGAACGGCCCAAGGGAACGACGATGAACTCGGGAAATGGAATCCGGTGAAACGACAGGACTTTCTTCGACAGCGCTTTGTCGCGCGCCAGCATCAGCCCGCGCGGATTGCAGCCAGTGTACGGAACACGGAGCAGCTCGAGGTAGGACACGACGTTCTGGTCATACACCGCCACGCCGTCGAATTCCTCGAGCAGATTGAAGGCGATGTGCGGTCTCCACTCCTCGACGGCGCTCCGGATGACGCCCAGGTCGCTCTTCACGCCTAGGGGACGGACTTCGTGGCCCATCTTCCTGAGCGTCGAGACCACGTCGTACTCGGTTTTCCATTCCACCGTCTTCAGATCATGCCCGTTGGTGTGTTCTGGAGGAACGAGGTCCTCGTGCATCAGGACCAGGACACGGAGTTTTCTCATAACGCCACCCGGTGACGACCGCTGTGGAGATAGTTCATCGTTTGCACTGTCAACAGCACCGTGAAGTCGAGCTTCGCCTGGTCTTCCGGAACAGCAAGCCGCAGATTTAATTCGCGACAACGGACGATCATGCTCTCGAGCACCTGATCGATGGTGTATTGATATTCCCCCGTCCAGCCGGCGACCTTGCGGCGGACTTCCTTGCGGATTCGGCTGAGAAAGGCGGCCGCGGTCTTGTTACCGGCGAAAGCAGGCGCGTCGGAGAACAGCCGGCGGAGATCGGCATCGTAAAAATTCGGGCGTTCCACGCCGTAGCGCTCGCGCTTCTGTTCGTAATGCTCTCGCAGGGTCTTGCTGAGACTCGAGAGAGGATCGATCTCCTGCGTGGATGACACCTTCGGCGGGACATCAGCCAGCTCCCGCATGAGCTGATCCATGTATTCGAGCTTCTTGAGCGCCGGCCAGCCGCGGTAGCGTTCACGCCACATTGAATCCGGATCCAGCCAAACGGCGAAGGTCTCCGCGAAGTCCTCGTCCGGATGGCTTTGCGCATACCAAATGTCCAGATGCAGCACAAAGCTGCGGCTATACGGCTTAGGCGTGTAATAATCGGGATAGGGCTGCGACGACTTCCCGAACAACTGCCGCCGCCGCCGGCGCCGGCGAAGCAGGTGGGCATTTTCGATGGCATGTCCCGTCTCGTGGCGCAGGATGCGCATGCACCACTCGGCAGTGCCCCCTTCCACCTCCAGCATTTGGCTGAGTTCGAGCCGAGCGAGGCGTGGATGCGCCAGATAGAACGGAATGGCGATCCCGGAGACTCCGTCCGGGGTGAACCACTCGTCGGACAGCCAAAAGTGCGGTCTGAAGACCAATCGTCTGGATTCAAGCTCGGCATACAGCCGCGCAATCTGTTCAGAGAGAAATCCCCCCTCGAGACCCAACTGCAGATCGCACAGTTTCAGATTCAGGAGCTTGTCGTCCGGCCAAGCCGCCCAAGGCTGATCATCGGCTGCGCTGGAGAGGATTCCGGCCTCGTCCGTGCCACCCTGCGTCACGTATGACCTCGTCCGGTCTTCGCGACAATCGCCGCCCCCGGGTGCTCGGCATTTCGCCGCATCAGCTTCCAAGTCCTTCGCACACGCAGGGCTCCGCCAGACCCCGTTTGTCCGGCACAGACAAGCCCTTCAAAATATAGCACTTGAATGACCCATCCCCGCTTTGTACAGGCGTGTGTTCTCCTCATCCTTATTCTGCGCCAGGCTTTTGGATTATGGAAGACAGGACGAGGTTAAGACGTTGAATTTCCACCACTCCTCATGAGCCCTCGGGTCGTCCTGCAGCATGGCAATGCAGTCTCCATGAGCCTTCGGCTTACCCTGCGGCATGGAATGCGGGTGGCGCCGACCTGGGCGCCTGTGAATCGTTGCTCACGCGCGATGTTCTTCTGGACTCGAAGATGGCCGTATGGGATCTCGGAACCGGCAGGCGGGGGCGGTGAAAACGGATCGGAAGAGGAACCGGCAGAAAGGAGATAAAAACAGGAAGGGCCGGGGGGCTCGTCGAGCCCCCGGCCCTTCGATGGGATCAGCTGCGCGCCGTGGTTACAGCCAGTTCACGCGCTCGGCCGGGCGGATGTAGATCGGCTCCTCCACCTGCTGCCGCACGACCTCCTTGCCCGACTTGTTGAAGCCCAGCACGGTGTCGTTGTACATCTCGAACCGCTTCCC